>DSEL01000069.1 GCA_011056645.1 Candidatus Atribacteria bacterium | reverse complement strand
ATTATAACTAGTAGAATGATTAAAATTAATATTTTATCTCTTTTTGTAGAAAAAATCTTCATCTTTACTTTAAACCTCTTTAATCTTTATATAAATTTATTTTCTTATCGCTTTGCAAATTTCACCCAATTTAATATTTTTAAGTAAATTACTTTTTATCTAATGAAATAGGCTACTATCCTTTGAAAATTATCAGTAAGGATCAAACCACCGATCAGCATCAGTAAAATCCCTCCAACCAACTCAATAATTTTAAAGTGCTTTTTAATTTTACTAGAAAAGGAATAAAACTTATTGATAGCCAGAGCAGTTAATAAAAAAGGGATTCCTAAACCGGCTGAATAAATAGTGAGTAATATAATACCCTGATAGACCGTCTCTTGAGTCCCAGCATAAATCAATATTCCCGCTAAAATAGGTCCCACGCAGGGAGTCCAGCCAAAAGCAAAAGCCAATCCCATTAAAAAGGGGCCTACAATAATGTTAACTGGTCTAGTCTTATTATAAACCCTTTTCTCATAATCTAAAAATTGTATTCTATACAAACCTGACATATGTATCCCGAAAATTATAATTATAATTCCTCCTACTTTCTTTAAAATAAAAGCCTTTTCTAATAAAAAACTGCCTAAAAAAGTAGCAGTAGCGCCTAAAAGAATAAATATCAAAGAAAACCCAAAAATAAAAAATAAAGAGCTTATAATAATGGTATTCTTATTTTGTTTTTTTCTTTTTTCTATGTCCTCTAAAGATATTCCTGAAATAAAGGAAATATACCCCGGCACCAGGGGTAAAACACAAGGAGAAACGAATGAAAAAAGACCAGCTATAAAAGCAGCCACCAAGGAAACCTCATTCACGCTTAACGTTGTCATTTTATAAGTACCTCTACAAACTAAACTTTAGCAAATAATAAATATTTATTAGTTAGTGATTATTTATGATTATTTTTGGCTTATTGTTTTTCTTTCTTATCCCTTGCCTTTTGTTTATAATCTTCAATAGCTTTAGATAATCCATCTGCCGCTAAATTAGAACAATGCATTTTAATGGGTGGAAGTCCGCCTAAGGCTTCAGCAACAGCTTTATTAGAAATTTTTAAAGCTTCACCAATCTCTTTCCCCTTGACCATTTCGGTAATCATACTGCTGGTAGCAATAGCTGCACCGCATCCAAAAGTTTTAAATTTACAATCTATTATCTTGTTATCTTTTACTCTTATATAAATTTTCATGATATCCCCACAAACAGGATTTCCTACTTCTCCAATACCGTCTGCATCTTTAATCTCTCCTACATTATGAGGGTTTCTAAAATGCTCCATTACTTTTTCACTATACATACTCATACGGCTACTCTCCTTCTTATACTAATTAAGTGAAAAACCAAAACCACAATTTAATACTTCAAAATCTACCAACCCATTAATTGAACGATTACATTAGTATTCAAGTTTTCAGTTATGAGTTTACAGTTTATTGTATTTTATTTTACTTCCACGAGCCCCTATCTCCTAAACACTATCTTTTCTTTTCTTCATTATATATCAAATACTATATACTTGTACTAACTTAGTCCTTCCCAATCACCATTAAATGGAGAGAGTACCCTTAATTTATTAATAATCCCGGGTAGAATATCTAATAAATAATTTACTTCTTTCTCTGTATTATCTTTTCCTAAAGTTAACCTTAAAGAACCATGAGCTATTTCCGGAGGAAGTCCGATAGCTAATAACACATGAGATGGTTCTAATGAACCAGAAGTGCAAGCTGAACCACTGGAAGCAGCAACTCCTTCCATATCCAAGCTTAACAACATTGACTCCCCTTCAATAAATTCAAAACAAAAATTAGCGTTTCCAGGTAATCTATTAGTTGGATGGCCGTTTAGACGAACATTTTCTATATTCTTCAAAATACCTTGAGTTAATTTATTTCTTAATATTTCGATTTCCTTCTCTCTATTTTGATTTAGCCTTTCTTTTGCCAACTCAGCAGCTTTACCTAATCCGACTATTCCTGCTACATTTTCTGTACCGGCTCTTTTATTGTTTTCCTGAGCACCACCATCTATAAAACTGGTGATCTTCGTTCCTTTCTTTAGATACAATACTCCTATTCCGTTAGGACCATAAAATTTATGTCCGGACATCGATAACATATCTACCCCTAAATCATTTACATCTATAGGAATATGTCCGGCAGTTTGAACCGAATCAGTATGAAAATATATTCCTGCTTTTTTTACTACTTTACTTATTTCCTTAATCGGTTCGATGGTACCAATCTCGTTGTTCGCATGCATAATGGTTACCAGTATAGTCTTGTCTGTAATCGCCCTCTCCACATCATCAGAGTCTATCAGACCATATTTATCCACTGGTAAGTAAGTAACTTTAAAGCCTTGTTTCTCTAAAAACTGACATGAATGAAGTACAGCGTGGTGCTCTATCTTCGAAGTAATGATATGATTCCCCTTTTTTTGATTAGCCCAAGCTATTCCTTTTATAGCGTGATTATCCGCTTCTGTCCCTCCTGCGGTGAAAATAATCTCCGAAGGGTTTGCTCCGATTAAATGAGCTACCTTCCCCCTGGCTTCTTCTACTGCCATTCTTGCTTCCTGTCCAAAGGAATATATGCTATTAGGATTTCCATATTTTAAATTGAAATAAGGTTCCATCACTTTCACTACCCCTACATCAGTAGGGGTGGTGGCTGCATGATCCATATAAATTTTTTTCATATAACCATTTTCCTCCTTTTACGGTCACGCAAATATCATGGTGAAAAAATTATATTATATATGAGTATTTTTGTCAACTTTTCTTAATTAAGTTTTTTATTATTTTCATGCTTTCCCTTTAGTGTATTCTTTGGCAATTCGCTCAATAAATTTCCCAGCTACATCTCTCTATTCTTGTTTATTTTCCATTTACTGTGAGCACCATACATCGTACTACTGTATACTATATTATTCTTTTAAGGAGTCAGGATTTACAAGATATAAGATAGGAATTCGTTTTTTTTCTACTGGTTACTATTCCTTTAATCAGCTAACTGGGTAAACAAATAACCGATTAACTCATTATTTTCTCAATACTAATTTATATGAACTTAATCATTCGTCCTAAAATGAATCCCACTAATATTCCAACGAGAAAAACAGTCGTCACTACTCGGGCATTAGCTACTTGTTTATAACCCTTGACTCTAATTAATGTCAAAGTAACCAGATAAGCTACTGCATTGATAGTAATAAAGAAAGGCCAAACGATTACTTTGGCAATAATTGGACCTATATAAGGAATTGATTGAATGATAAATATGACTTGAGAAAAAACTTGTACAATTGCCTCCATGAAAATTCCCAATAAAGCAACAATTGCTGTAGTTAGTATTTTATCTACTCCTAAATAAATCAACGCGTAAAAAACCGATATCATTATTAATATAATGATGACAATTTTTAAATCTTCCTTAAACTTTGGTTTCTTGAGCTTAGGCGTAAAATTTTTGCTCACTTTTTAAAATCCTTTATAATTTTAACTTTTCGATATAAATTTCCCTATTTTTATTATTGTTTCAACCTAGGATTTATCGCTTTCTGTAGATTGTTCGGCAGCTTCTTCTCTTTTTTCTTCTGCTCTCTCTTTAACAGAACTTATACCAATAATTATTGCAAATATTCCACCCATCAATAGGATAAAAGGTACCAATGCTGCTAAAGCTTTTAGAAACAATAACCACCATTTGATTAATCCTAATAATCCCAAAATTATAGCTGCTATCCCTCCTAAAATAATCCACATTTTATTTTCTCCTTTCTCAAACATATTTTAGCTTTATTCCTATTTACACCACTTTTATGCATTACCTATTATAAAAAATGTTGTATTGAAAAATATTTTTAATATTGTTGTCTCTTTGTAATTTCTATTTTCTAATATAATACCTAATCATTTGAAGTAAATTTGCTATTTTTTATTATTAATCTGAAGTTTTTATTACGCCCTGATACTGAAAGAATTGAATTCCCCCTTTTCTTCTTCCCATTCTACTTCCACTTTTTCTACAATCGCACTTTTTGGTCCTTGATGGCACCAATTTATTAGCTCATTAACTCTATCTTCTTCTCCTTCTATTATCAGCTCTACCTTACCATCCCAACAATTCTTTACCCATCCTGTGATTTCTAAACTTTGAGCGATATCCCTGGTATAATAACGAAAAGCTACTCCTTGTACTCTGCCAGAAATTAGAAGATGCGCTCTTACTTTTTTTATACTTCTATCCATACTTGTAATATCCCTTTATTTATATTACTATTTTACTCCAAAATGAAAAAAATAAAAGAATAATCTGATTTTAATTTTTATTCTACCTTAGTTTTTTCTAAAACTTCTCTTTTTTTACTCGATACTCAATGCAAATATTTTGGCTTTATACATAAGGAAAATTAAGATATAATAATTCATATAAAATAAAGCAGCATAAAGAGGTGAAGATTAATTTTAAATATAATCTTATTTCTTCTAACTATAATTTCTTGCTTTTTTGTGGGTGGTATTTGGTATGCCTTATTCCTAGTTACCATTCTACTCGCTCACGAATTAGGTCATTTTTTTATTAGTAAAAGATACGGAGTGGGAGTCACTCTTCCCTTTTTTATTCCCTTCCCTCTTTCTCCTTTTGGTACTTTAGGAGCAATTATCAAAATGAAAGGAACCATGCCCGATCGTAAAGCTTTATTCGATATCGGATTGGCTGGACCTTTTGTGGGTTTAGTTCTAACTATCCCCACTATAATAATCGGTCTTAAACTATCAGAAGTGGCAGTAATTTCTGAAATCGAAGGACCAGTCATACCTTTAGGAAGTTCTATACTGTTCTCTTTTATTGAGAAAATTATTTTTGGACATCTTCCGAAAGGGCAAGACGTAATTTTGCATCCTATAGCTTATGCAGGCTGGGTAGGATTGTTTGTAACCGCTTTAAATCTCCTTCCTGTTGGACAGTTAGATGGCGGACACATTATTTATTCTTTATTCGGTAAAAATAGTAAAATTGCTTACTATATTACCTTGGGTATTTTAGGTGTTATCTGTATATTTGTTAATCCATCGTGGACACTATTATTTATCTTACTCCTTATATTTGGATTTAATCACCCTCCGCCATTGGATGATCGTACTCCTTTAGATAAAAAAAGAAAAATATGGGGAATATGTGCTATAGTTTTTTGTATCTTGTCTTTTACTCCTATACCATTTCAAATACAATAATAAATGGATATATATTTATAATATTTATCACTTGCTAAAATAAACAAAACTTAACCCAACTCTTTCATAAAAGCAAAAAACTAACCTGAAATACTTGACAATTACTATCATGCATGGTAATATTTCTTAAAAATTAAATAGTATATTGGGAGTGTACCTAGGGTTCCGTTTTTTAAAGAAGTCTGGACCGAGCGGTACAAAGCATTTATTAATAAATGCCACACTTTTAGGAAAAAAGCCTGAAGGATAGGTTCCATAATTTAGAACTAATCCTTCAGGTTTTTTTATACAAAAAAATTTAAATTACAGGTAATCTACAATTCAGAACTTACGTATAGACTTATTTAATGCGGGAGGTGATGATAGGAGAATAAATACGTGTTTTGTTTCTACTTGGAGTCATTAAAATTAAATAGTAAAAGAGAGGTAAAATAATGAATAAGAAATTGTTAATTTTATTAATTTTAGTATGTTTTTTATTTTCTGTTTCAGTTGCTTCAGCCAAAATAATTAAAATTGGTGGAGTAGCTTGCCTTACAGGTGGTGCCGCTACTTATGGTGCTTCTACTCGAAATGGTTGTGTATTAGCCTTTCAAGAAGTAAATGATAAAGGCGGTATTGATATCGGGGGAGAAAAATATTTAATTCGTTACATTTTTGAAGATGACCAGGGTTCTCCCGAAGCAGCAGCTAATGCCTTTCGAAAGCTTATTGACCAAGATGAAGTAGTAGCCATTCTTGGCTCGGTAATGAGTAAATGTACCTTAGCCGGTGCACCTATTGCGCAAGATGCTGGCGTTCCGGTCATTAGTCCTACTTCAACTGCTGTTCAAGTTACCAGAACCGGTGACTATATTTTCCGATCTTGCTTTCTTGATCCTTTCCAGGGTGCAGTAGTGGCAACTTTTTGCACTAACGATTTAAAAGCAAAAACTGCTGCAGTAATCTTCGATAATGCCAATGATTACACTAAGGGATTAGCTGAAGCTTTTAGAGAAAGTTTTGAAAAATTAGGCGGTAAAGTAGTTGCTTACGAATCATTTACTGATGAAGATAAAACTACTGATTTCTCTGCACAATTAACTAATATAAAAGCAGCTAATCCGGACGTAATCTTTTTAGACGCCTATTACTCTGCTGCAGCTTTGATGGCAAAACAAGCTCGAGGTTTAGGAATAACCGTTCCTTTTGTGGGAGCAGATGGATGGGATTCAGCAGAATTTCCTAAATTAGGTGGAGAGGCAGTAGAAGGCGGATATTTCTGCAACCATTATTCACCCGAAGACCCCAGACCCATTGTGCAGAACTTTGTAAAAAAATATGCAGAAACTTACGGAGCAACTCCGGATGCCTTAGCTACTTTAGCTTATGATGCTGCTTTAATCCTAATCGACTCCCTGAACAGAACTGGTTCTTTGAATAAAGCAGACCTAAGAGACGCTATTGCTGCAACTAATTTAGAATGTGTTTCTGGTCAAATCACTTTTGACGAATATGGTGATCCTATTAAAAAGGCGGCGGTAATCAAAGTGGAAAACGGCAAATTCGTTTTCCAAAAATTTGTCCAACCGTAAAAATATGAACCGATCCAAAATTTTTTTTGGATATTAGATTATTTTCTACAACAGGACATTGCTTTTTGCAATGTCCTGTTGTATTATATAAAGCAATAATAAAAATAATTTTATAATACAAATAGGATAAAGATGACCAAAAAACAAATTTCTTCCTCTTTAAACAAAAAAATATTAACCTATGAAAAACTACCTAATTGGGCAAAATATACTTTTATTTCCGTTATTATCCTGATCTTTTTGCTTTTATATATATTATCTTTTGGATTTCAGTCCTTTTTTCAACAGTTGGTAAATGGAATCCAGTTGGGAAGCATTTATGCTCTGATAGCTTTAGGCTATACTATGATCTATGGCATTATCAAGTTGATTAATTTTGCCCATGGCGACCTTTTTATGTTTGGCGCCTATATCTCTTGTTTCTTGGGTAATTATCTAATTGCCCACAACGTTGGTTTTCCTTTTATAATCGTATTGATTTTTTCTATGACCGTAACCGCTCTGTTGGGAATGATTATTGAAAAAATTGCTTACAAACCTTTAAGGTTTAAACCTAGATTAGCGGCCTTGATCACTGCTTTGGGTGTTTCTCTTTTTTTGGAGAATTTTTTTGCTCTATCACCGCAAAATGTTCCCTTTCCTCTAAACAAGATTGTTTTTGGTCCTAAATTTATCCCCTTCCCCGCATTAATTGTCGAAAAAACTTTTAACATCAGCGGAATAACTATTAATAATATAAAGATTTTAGATGTTGCGGTAACCATTATTCTTATGATGGCTTTGCAATATGTTGTCAAGAAAACTATGATTGGAAAGGCAATGCGGGCGGTAGCCTTCAATAAAGATGCTTGTCTGATGATGGGCATAAATATAAATAACATTATCTCCATCACTTTTGGTATAGGAATTTCTCTTGCTGCTGCTTCCGGAACATTATATGCTCTAACCTATGGGCAATTGCAATCACCCTACCTGGGAATCTGGCCAGGACTTAAAGCTTTTATTGCGGCTGTTTTGGGAGGTATTGGCAGTATTCCGGGAGCCATGCTGGGAAGTTATGTAATGGGCATCTCCGAAACCTTTGCTACTTCTATTAATTCAAATTTTGGGTATGGAATTGCTTTCATAATACTGATAGTAGTTTTAGTCTTTAGACCGGCAGGACTCTTGGGTAAATTCACCAAAGAAAAGGTATAAACTAATGAAAATTATTAAGAATATTTTTTACTTAATTAAAAAATATTACAAATTTATATTAATTACAGCTCTTATTTATTTATTTTTTGAGATATTTAACGGTACTATTCCTATTGCCCCTCGCCTGTTTACCCGTTACTACATGCAGATTATAATGTTTGCCTTGATTAATATTATGATGACTGTCAGCTTGAATTTGATTAATGGATTTACCGGCCAATTCTCTATCGGTCATGCAGGTTTTATGTGTATCGGGGCTTATACTTCGGCTTATTTCACTACTATTTTATTTAAGGCAGCAAACATGGCTTATTTCCCTCAATTAGCACTTTTTATTTTTTCTTTAATTATGGGAGGATTGGTAGCCGCCTTTGCCGGATATCTCATCGGACTTCCCACCTTAAAATTAAGAGGAGATTATTTAGCGATAGTAACTTTAGCTTTTGGCGAAGTAATCCGTTCAGTTATTCGCAGCTCTGATGAAATTGCTGCCTTTTTAAACCAAATAGGTTTAGTAAGCTTTTCGGACACTATCGCTAAAATAAGTGGACCTCGGGGACTATCTTCTATTCCAAATCTTTCCAAATTTTGGATAGTGTATACAGTCTCAATATTATCCATAATAATTATGCGTAATTTCATTTACTCTACCCATGGGAGAGCTTGTCTTTCTATAAGAGAAAATGACGTTGCAGCAGAGACAATGGGTATCGATACCACCCGTTACAAAATCATTGCTTTTAGCATAAGTGCTTTTTTCGCTGGAGTAGGAGGTGGACTTTTCGCTCATGTCTTAAGATTTATCCATCCAGATAATTTTAGTTTTATAAAATCAATTGATTACCTCATCTATCTTTATGCTGGAGGAATGGGAAGTATCACTGGTTCTATTATTGCTGCCACCGGTCTTACTATTCTTCCGGAATTCTTGAGAGTTATTAATTTTCAGCAATGGAGAATGGTGATTTACCCCTTATTTTTAATTATATTAATGCTAAGAAAACCTGATGGCATCTTTGGTAATCGTGAATTTTCATTTTTAATTCCTAAAAAGAAAGAGGTAAATTAAATGACGATTTTGGAATTAAAAGATATGTGCTGCTATTTTGGTGGATTAAAAGCCGTTGAAAAATTTAATACTAAAATCAAAAAAGGGGAATTAGTTGGTCTTATTGGACCTAACGGTGCAGGTAAAACTACCGTATTTAATGTTATTACCGGTATCTATCCTCCTACCTCCGGAGAGATTTTTTTCCAAGGAGAATATATTGGAGGACTGCCTTCCCATAAAATTACTCAAAAAGGGATTGTTCGCACCTTTCAAAATATTCGTATTTTTCCAAACTTAACTGTTTTAGAAAACATTATAATTGCCTATCACTTCCGCACTCATTACAGTATTCTTTCAGGCATACTAAGAGATGAAAATTATCATCGTGAAGAAGAAGAAATGAATAAACAGGCGTTGGAATTGCTGCGTCTTTTTGATCTACATACTTATTACAATAATCCCGCTGGAAGTCTCCCCTATGGAGAACAGAGAAAATTAGAAATAGCCCGAGCTTTAGCGACTAAACCAAGTATACTTCTACTTGACGAACCGGCAGCCGGAATGAATCCTTATGAAACTATCAAATTAATGGAATTAGTAAAGAAGATAAAAGAAGATTTTCAATTAACTATTTTTTTAATAGAGCATCATATGCAATTTGTAATGGGAATTTGTGAAAGAATTATGGTAATGGATTTCGGAGTACAGATCGCAGAAGGAACTCCCCAGGAAATACAAAAAAATCCAACGGTAATCGGAGCTTATTTGGGAGAAGAAAAAAAAGATGTTAAAAATTCATAATTTAGATGTATCTTATGGCCCAATTCGCGCCCTCAAGGGCATCTCTTTCGAAGTCAAAGAAGGTGAAATTGTAACTCTAATTGGGGCAAATGGAGCCGGTAAATCAACTACTTTACGCACCATTTCCAATCTTCTTAAGCCCCAAGGTGGAAGCATTACTTTTTTAAATAAGGATTTATTATCTGTACCGGCCTACGATTTAGTAAAATTAGGCATAGCTCATGTCCCGGAAGGAAGAATAATATTTGGGCCTCTAACAGTTCAAGAAAATTTAGAACTTGCTTCCTGGGGGAGAAGAGATAAAATAGCTATTCAGGAAGATTTAAATAAAGTTTATGATTTATTTCCCTTACTGAAAGAACGAAAATTTCAATTTGGAGAAACCTTATCGGGAGGAGAGCAACAGATGTTAGCCTTAGGTCGTGGCCTAATGGCTCGAGCTAAACTTATGCTATTAGATGAGCCATCTATGGGCTTAGCTCCCCTCTTAGTTCAGGATATATTCCGAGTTATACGGCAGGCAAATGCAGAAGGCACTACTATTTTATTAGTAGAGCAAAACGCCCATATGGCTTTAGAAGTAGCTCATCGGGCTTATGTATTGGAAACGGGGAATATTATCTTAGAAGGTCCTGCGCATGAAGTCGCCAAAAATCCCAAAGTCATTAAAGCTTATTTAGGATAATTTCACCCCGAATATATTTACGCTATAAAATTTTAGAAAATTTATTGTACTATTCTTCAATCTAAATCTGTCTTATCTTCATTCCTTCTTTTTTTCACAATTTTTCTCTTCTTCATTATGTTGCTGCTTATTTGTTGCTTTTTCTATAGAATTAGATAAATATAAAATTATTTTAAAAAAAAGAAGGATTTTTTATTTTTATGTCGTATATATAAACGGTTGCTGTTTTGCCTGTCATTTAATACTGGAATTTCATTTTACCGAAATATTTTTATTTGCTCGCAAATTGTAACTATTTGATTATCTAAAAGAAGGGGGTGAAGTGGCTTGAATAAATAGTGAATTGCTTATCTTGGAAATATCGTGAAATATTACACTTTTTTTATTCAAGAAACAATCATAAAAATTTTCCAAAAATAAAAAACAAGGAGGCTTTTTAAATGGAAAATAAAACAAGGGGAAACTGGGGAACACGAATCGGATTCATCGCCGCAGCTGCCGGTTCAGCCGTAGGTTTGGGAAATATCTGGAAATTCCCATATATTACGGGAATGTATGGTGGAGCAGCTTTTGTAATTGTTTATTTACTTTTTGTCATTTTAATTTGTATCCCAGTGATGAATTCAGAATTATTGATAGGACGTCTAACCGGAAAAAACCCGGTGGGTGCATTTAAAGAATTAGTACCGAAAAGTTCCTGGTGGATTGTGGGAGCAATGGGAGTATTAGCTGGTTTTATCATTCTTTCTTACTATTCAGTTATCGGTGGATGGGCGGTAGCCTATATCTTCAAATCAGGCGCTTATATGGCAGCCGGAGCAGGGACTGAACAGGCAAATGTTTTTGTTAACTTCATTACTTCTCCTATTGCACCTATTGTTTGGCATGCCATATTTATGGCCATTTGTATAGGAATCGTTATGGCAGGTATTGAAAAGGGAATCGAAAAATATTCAAGAATCCTCATGCCTTCTTTAGTAGTATTACTCTTAATATTAATACTTCGTTCAGTAACCCTCCCCGGAGCAGGCAAAGGATTAGCTTTCTATCTAAATCCGGATTTTAGTAAACTATCTGCAGAGGGAATTTTAGCTGCTTTAGGGCAGGCTTTCTTCTCATTGAGTTTGGGTATGGGTTGTATGATAACTTATGGAAGCTACCTTAAAAAAGATTCGAATATTCCAACTGACTCTTATTGGATTTCCGGAGCTGATACACTAATCGCTTTCCTAGCGGGCCTTATGATTTTCCCGGCAGTCTTTGCTTTCGGTTTAGAACCGGGAGCTGGACCAGGATTAACCTTTATAACTATTCCAGCTGTTTTTGCTTCCATGGGAGCGATTGGTCACCTCTTTGGGATAATATTCTTCCTGTTGCTTACAGTTGCTGCGATTACCTCAGCAATATCGCTCCTCGAAGTTGTTTGCGCTTACTTTATTGATGAAATCAAATGGGACCGTAAGAAAGCAACCCTAATTATGGGAATCACTATTTTCTTATTAGGTGTTCCTTCTTCTTTGGGTCAAGGAGTATGGTCGGGTGTAAAGATTCTTGCCGGAAGAGATATTTTGGATTCGCTTGATTTTGTTGCTTCTAACATATTACTACCTTTAGGTGGTTTCTTAACTCTTATTTTCATCGGTTGGTTCTGGGGAACTGATAAGGCAATTAAAGCAGGGAACGAGGGTTCAAAAGGTCCTATTACCTTGGGAAATGGTTATCGTTTCTTGGTCAAATATGTTGCACCTATTGCTCTTTTCATAGTATTCCTAATGAAAATAACAGAATTTTAAACTAAAGGAAAAGAATAAAAATACCTGTCCTTCAAGAAGGACAGGTATTTTTATTCTTGAAGAAATATTAATCTATCTAACTTCCTAAGTGTCCTAAAGATTAAAGGGTAAGTAAAGTTTGAATTCCCAAAGTACCTGTTTTATTTTTTCTCTAGTTTCTTTTAACGCTTCTTCTGCGCTTTTTTCTAAATAAATTGTTTCTTTATCATCTAATGAAATTATCCTGTTATTCCGAATAAGTAGTGTAGATTTATTTCCCTCTACCAAAACATTTATTTCATAAGGAACTAAATCGATACTAAGAAATCTATCTAAATTTTGACTGGTTTCGACTATTTTAGAAAATATTTCTTCTCTCTGAGGATAAATCAAATCTAACACCGGTATATCATCGATATAGATAACACCTGTATAAAGGGAATTTTTTAATATATATTTAGAACTCACCTTAAGGTAATCCGTAGTAGCTCGCCTATTAATATCTATCCCCTTTTTTACAAGCATGTCTTTTACATAATTAATCCTGTTTTCAGTATCGGGGTGAGTCTGAAATATCCCTAAATTCAATTCAGGTTTGAACATTTCACTGGTATACAATCTTTCTAAAAAAGTTAAAAAACCTACCGGGTTATATCCTGTCCTAATCAATAGCGCTGCAGCAGTTAAATCTGCTTCCTCCTCATATTCTCGTCTATACTGATTCAGAAAAGTAATAGTAGTCAACTTCCCCAATAAAGCTACATCCGGTTCTCCGGTTAAAAGAACAGCTAAAATAGTGAGTAGACTATATTTAGTATTATCTCTGGTTTGTTTTAAGGCGTGATTGTGGACTATATGGGCAATTTCATGAGCTAAAATACCGGCGAGCTCATCATCCGATTGGATATGATCAAAAAGATCATAAGTCACGTAGATATATCCACCGGGGATAGAAAAGGCATTAGGTCCATCCACTTTTAATATTCTGAAGTGAAATAGCATCTCTTTTATTTCAGAATTTTCAACCAATTTATTACCTATCTCAGTAATTAATAAATTTTTACTTAAATCTTCAATTACTTCATATTTTTTCTCAATATCTTCAGAAAGTTTTTTCCCTAATTTCTCTTCCTTGTTTATATCTCTCTCAGTAGAAAATGAAAAAAAACTTAGCAGTAAAAAGGCTATTAAAATAACTCCTAATATGAACATTAATTTATTTATTGATTTTCTGTTTTTTCTCATTTTTGAACAAATTCTTGAAAATGCTCCAAAGCAAAACTCAGAGCACTCTCAAGCCCTTCAATTTTCTTCCCTCCGGCTTGCGCAAAATTAGGAGCCCCACCTCCTTGACCTTCAATAAATTTTGCTGCTTCCCTTACTAATCCATTCATATCATATTGCAAAGCCCGGGAGCAGGCAAATAATATCTTCGCCCCTCCGCCTTTAATCCCTGATAATACTACTACATTTTCGTCTAAATTAATAATCTTCTGAATTAATTCTCTTACTTCTTGAAAATTATCTTCCCCGAATATCTTTTTTATAATTTTTACTCTGTTATCTCTTAAAGAAGATTCTTCAATCAATTTATTTGCTTCATATTCCTGTAATGTTACTTTATATTTTTTTAATTCCTTCCCGGTTTCTTTTTTTTCCTCAAGCATTCTTTCTATTGCTTCTCCCAGTTCAGAATCCTTAATAGTTAATTTATTCGAAATGTCTTTAATTATTTCATTCTTTCGGAAATAATCTTCCCACGCACGCTTACCGCAGATAAACTCCAGACGGATTTTGTTTCCTCTCTTTTCCCATTTGGTAATTTTAATCATCCCCACTTCTCCGGTGGCTCGACAGTGAGTTCCTCCACAGGCAGAAATGTCGAAATCTGCCACTTCAATTATTCTTATTTCTCCTGTTTTTTCAGGTACTTTTCTCAAATTCAATCTCTTTAATTCCTCTTCTCCCTCCACAAAATAACAATTTACCAGCCTATTATCAAAGATAATTTTATTAGCACATTCCTCTGCTTTTTTGGCTTCTTCTTCGGAAAATTTTTCCTTTGCAATATCTAAAGTACAAATTTTTTCTCCTAAATGAAAAGATAGGGTTTCAACTCCCCACATCTCCATTAGAGCTCCAGATAGGATATGCTGCCCTAAGTGTTGCTGCATGTGATCAAATCTTCTCTTCCAATCTATTTTTCCTACTACTTCGGAATTTATATTATCTTTTAGTTCTTTTTTTAAAATATGAATTATCATATCGCCTTCTTCTACTACTTCAACCACAGGAATATCCTGGATTACTCCTTTATCGTAGGGTTGACCCCCTGAAGTAGGATAAAAAGCGGTTTTATCCAAAATAACTGCCGGATGATTGTTTATTTTAACCTTCTTTAATATTTTGGCTTTAAATTCTTTTAAGTAAGAATCTTGATAATACATTCTTTTGGTCAATATTTCTCTCCTTCAAATTTCAAAAAATTCCTGAGCATTTAATGAAGTAATTTCGGCAACTCTCTCTAAAGATACTCCTTTTATTTCTGCAATCTTTTCGGCAATCAAAGGAATATACTTCGGTTCATTAGGTTTCCCTCGAAAAGGATGTGGAGTTAAATAAGGTGAGTCAGTTTCTAAAACTAAATTTTCCAACGGTACTTCTTTCACTATATCTCTTAACTTAACTGCATTGCTAAATGTTACTACTCCTCCTATTCCGAGATAATAACCTCGTTCCCTGCATATTTTTGCCATATTTAAATCTCCGGAAAAACAATGCAAGAGTATTTTTATTCCTTTGGTTTCCTCAGCTAGAAGTTTCAAGATGTCCTGATGGGCTTCACGGTCGTGGATAACAAGAGGTAAATTTAATTTCCTAGCTAGATTGATCTGTTTCTTAAAAGAATTAAACTGACAGGGCAAGGGACTGTGTTTCCAATAATAATCCAAACCTGTTTCGCCAATAGCCACCACCTTATCCTTCTTAGCTAATTTCTCTAATTCCTCAAAGTTTTCTGCGTCTAAAAATTTTGCTTCATGAGGATGAAAACCTACCGCTGCATACACTCCTTCAAAACGAGAAGTAAATTCCAGGGCAACTTTACTGGATTCCAAATCAATACCTATGGTAACCATTTTAGTTACTTTATTTTCTGCTGCTTCTTGTATTACTTCCTGGGCATTCCTCTTTATTAAATCAAGGTGGGTATGGGTCTCTATAAAAAATATGCTTACCCTAATCACTTCCTCTGTTCTTTTGTTTGTTATTTTACCAATCTTTTAGTTATTTATCAATTCGATTAGCTATTTCCAAATATTTATACTTTTGTCTTTAATTTACTTAGTTTGACCGCTGTACCATAGGCTAAAAGTTCGGCTGCACTGCCTATAACGCTGGTCGTCACAAAACGCACATTAATAATGGCATCTGCTCCCAGTTCTTCTGCCTGAGCTATCATACGGTTCGAAGCTACTATGCGAGCTTTTCCCATCATCTCGGTATACTCAATCAACTCACCACCAAGAACAAGTCTCACTATAGCAGATAAATCCCTTCCAATCCAAATGGCAAAGATAGTATGTCCTTTGACCAAACCTAAATTCTTAGTAATCTCACTACCCGGTACTTCTGCAGAATTCTGAAGCAATATACTAGTTTGTGCCTCACAACTTGCTAATTCTTCTTCCTGAGCTTTGCTCTTTTTCTGTTCAAGGGCTACTGTTAGTAAAACCAGCAGGATACCTCCTAAAAGACAATAAATAGAAATCTTCAGCCACCACGGCAAGGAAGGCTCCTGATATATATGCCAAAGCCCTCCTACAAAGATAGCAGTAAAGAGTCCAATTACAAAAGCAAGTGAACCAATCAATCGAAAAAATCTCATGATTTCTACCTCCTTATAGAGAATATTTTTTATAGGTTCCAAAAGCTATAGTCTTCTAATTGCTGGTGGGTACTTCACTAATCATCACGCTGTTACTTGGCTCGTATTGAGGAAGAAGATAATGTTCCCGCTCCTGCCTAAAACTCTTCAATGCGGGGGTATAGCAGGCAACGATCTGCTGTGGTGTGAGCCCCTCTTCCAGGTAGCAGCCGATCTTATCAGTTCCCATTATTTTGTCGAAGGTAACAACACTGTTTGATGTACTCTTAGGAACCTTAAAATCTCCCAGCATAAAAGCGTAGGCCAGTGCATAAATACCACTCTTCGCCGGATTAAAGGAGTAAGGATCACGGACCTCCAGACGGACACCCCCCGCCGTCCCACGTACTTCCGGAGTAAAAAGCACTCCGGGTAATCCCGCCCCGTTGAGCATTTCGGCAAAACGGATGGCATCGAGACCTTTCCCGCCAACCCAGCAGAATTTCTCCGCTTGAAAAACACCTGTCCCCTCTCCCAAACCGGTCACCATATAACCATAAAGGGAGCTAAGATCGGGAATGTTAGGAGAAGTTTGAATAAAAGGTAAGCCAGTATCCAGGAAAACCATATTCCGATGGTAATCTTCCATGGGAACAATAGTGAGATCTGCCCCGATATGACGATTAAAGAAAAGGGCGAGCTCCCCGGCGGTCATGCCGTGAGCCATAGGCAGGTTGTCCACTCCCATAAAAGATTTATAAGGGTCTTCCAGCACAGGACCTTCCACGATCATCCCTCCCAGGGGATTAGGGCGGTCGAGAACAATTAACTGTTTGTTATACTTCTCCGCAGCTACCAGGCAGTACTGGAGCGTGGACATATAAGTATAACTACGAGCACCAATATCCTGAATATCAAAAAGAAGTACATCGATTCCCTGCAACATCGCCTGCGTAGGCATCCTGGTATTGCCATAGAGACTGTAAACAGGAACTCCGAAACGGGGGTGTATGTAGGACTCCACCCACGCACCTGCTCTAATTGTTCCGTCGATTCCATGCTCGGGAGCATAAAGAGCGACCAGTTTAGTGCCTTCGGTAGCAGCTAAAATATCGATAAAACTAATCCCCCGGCTATCCACACCTGTTTGATTGGTAACTAACCCTACTTTCTTCCCGTCAATAAGATAATGATAGCTTTCCAATAATACCTCATTGCCTAATTTTATCGCTGCCCTTGTATAACCTTTCTCTACAGCTGAAAAGCTTAGGGCAATTACTACAAGGAATAGTAAGTAAAATATTCTCCTTATTTTTTTCTTACTCATACTCATGCTTTTTTCTGGCTTTCAAAATCTGAGAATGCCCAGTAACCTAAAATAATCAGGTTTATCGGCGAAATAATAGATAGTACCCCAAAAAGAATCGGGTTCTTTCCGTGTTTGGCTGCTATCTTGCCAAAACATACAGCAATATAGATACATATTATCGCAGTTATTATCCAACCTAAAGTATTCATATAAACCGTTCCTTTCTCTTTTAAACTTTAACTTATTAGGCTATATTATCTACTAATATAACAGAAAAACTCATATGTTGCCAGCTATCAGTTTAGTCATTTCTTCATTTAAATCCCAATTTAGTTTCTTGTACATAATATTTCTTACCTTTTTTAATAATGGTATGTCCTTCTATCTCCAGCAGCTCTTTCTGTCTTTCCACGCCATGGGGATATTTTTCATTTAGTTCGTAATTGTTTTTAACAGTGCGCCAGTAAGGAACATTATTTTTAGTTTCCTCCGCCGCGTTAGCCGCAGTCATGATGAATATGCCTGTAGTCAGGGTACAACAATATTTTGTCTTATATTTTTGTGCTAATTTTTTACAAATCTCATTTAAAGTAATGAGTTTACCTTTTGGTACTTTTTTCATTATCTCATTTACTTCTAATGCTGGAGCAAGAACAACGCTATCACCCGGTTGAGCACCCATTTTTACCAATGCTTTTCCACAAGGAAATTTAGGATCAAATTTCAATATTTTAGGAAAATTCTTACTATCTTCTAATTTTTCTTGCCAAGATTTGCGTTTGTAAGACATATTTTACCCTCCAAAGTTTAATTTATCGAATTTCTCTTTGTATAATAATAAAAGCACTAATCATCTCCTACTCTTAGTTAAAGAAAAAGACCTTCTATAGTAACCTCTATCCTTTAACTATCATTTGTTGACCAAATTTTATCATCAAGCACCTCTTTTGGTGATATAATTATATCAGATTAGTTGATTAATTACAGAGTATCAATCACTGTCCCCTAACACGTTTTATTTTGGAGTATTCTCCGAGCTTATAGTATAAATATTTTCTTTTTCCAGATATGAATATCAGGAGGAATGAAAATGGAAAAATTATTTGGTTTATGGGTCGATCATGAAAAAGCTATTATTGTCAGTTTGATAGATGGAAGCCACAAGGTTACCAATGTAGAATCAGATATAGAAGGACGATTTCGACTAAAAGGTGGTTCCCGATCTAATACGCCCTGGGGCATACAAAGTGCTACTTCAGAAAGCAAAAGAGATTTTCGCTATATAAAACATCTTAATATCTATTTTCAACATATTATTGATTTACTTAAAGACGCAAAACAAATCTATATTTTTGGTCCGGGTGAAGCAAAATTTGAGTTAAAGAAAAAGATAGAAAAAAATAATATTCTTTTAGACAAGATCTCCGATATTGAGACAACCGATAAATTAACTGAACCGCAGATTGTAGCAAAAGTAAAAAAATATTTTGAGGAAGAATAAGAAAGGAAAAAAGGAGTTAGGTCTCGACATTTGACCTAACTTCTTTTTTACGGCAATTCCTGGGTTCAGGCTTCACGAGTTTACAAAATCTAAAACGTAGAAATGTGAAGTTGCTAAGGTTAATTTCTAATCTTATTCTCAAAAAAATTAGAAAAAGTTATCGAATTAGTGAGATGGTAAGCCCTTACCACAGGCATAGCTAAATTTCTAGATTAGTTCTTGAAATATAATTTCAAGCTCTTTATTGAACTCTTCTATTGATTTGATATTTGAAATGAATAAGTACCTAACCTTTACATTATTTTGCCTAGAAAATTCCAATACTTTTCCATTTGCTGTAGGTATAGCTTCTGGATACATATCTTCTAACCTGCTCTTAGGAACTTTGCGGATACTTATAAATAAAATGTTTCGATTAACTTGTTTGAAAAATTCCAAATGACCTATTCGAAGCCAATTCATTGTTTCTATGTAATTCAAAAACTCTTTTGTAGCAGACAATGTAATAAATAAAAATATATATTTTTTAGATTCATTGAGGGTTTTCGAATAAAATTTATCAATACCTGGCATATAATCATAACTGCTTATATTTAATTTGTTTCCAGCCCAAGATCTTTTTTTTAAATATTTTAGTAGATGCGTTTCGATTTTTATTTGCTTCTCTTTTTGAGACAATCTTGAAAAATCTAATCGGCTTTTCTCTTGTTTGCGCTCTTTTTCGATTCTTTGCATCAATGGTTTTGAGATAAATTTTAACCGCGATAATAATTTTCTCTTAAAAGTATCAATTCTGCTTGTTGAACTCCATGGAATTATATTTTTCATTTGCAAGTCAAAATGTACCTTAAAATTACCATAAACATCTTCTGCTTTGGGTAAAAAGTGGTCTTTTCGGGCAATAAATATCACAGATTTTCCAAGACCTTTGAAATAGCCTGCTTCATAATATACAGATGGGCGCGCATATGTTAAATCAGCAATACAAATATCGCATTTTGAGATTAGTTCGATAATTTTATTATCTATATCATCGTTGTGTTCGATTTGGTCAACCCTGTATGGCCTTATTTCCATTGATTTGAGAACTGGAAGTACAGCATTCTGATAAATTTTATCTACATCTTCTTTTCCAAAAGCACATGCCACAAAACAACTAATTTTTTTCAATTTGACTACTCCTAATTTATGAGAATCCTCTAACTTTATTTTAATAATATTTTCCAATGATGATCTGGAGTCAGATTTCACGAGTTCACAGAATTATAAACGTAGAAATGTGAATTTATAGAGCTTGATCCCTTATCTTAACTCTCTGCTCCATTCTTATCGGAGAAAATAACGATTTTAACTATTTATCCTTATCCATATTTTTATTTATTCTTTTTTAAATTTATTTTAATTTTTGCAAAATAATTTTGAGCATGAATAACATAATTTAGAAAAAGATTTTTTTTCTTAGCTAAACTAACAAATTTTTCAAAATACTCATTAGCCAATAAATAATCTTCTTTTTTAAAAAAGTTTATTAATCCCAAGCAATACCATAATTGAATCTTTTCTCCTTTCCTTTCTAAAATATTTAGGATAAATTCTTCAACTTCAATTGGAACAATCAATGCTGCGGAACCCTTGAATGCTTGTTGATAAACATGATAAACTTGCGCCAAATCATTCCCGTGATATGCCAATAAAAAAGCTTTACTATACAACCAAGTAGCGTCTTTTTTACTCTTTGCTATATTAATTTCATTTAACGCACTTTCTATATCCCTACTTTTTAAGAAAAAATAAATTGCCTTCAGTAAATGGGCATCATAATTATTAGGTTCATATTTTTGAATAATTTCAATGAAATAATTCATTTTATCAATATTCTTTTCATATACATATTTTATTCTAGCT
>DSEL01000068.1 GCA_011056645.1 Candidatus Atribacteria bacterium | reverse complement strand
TTATATAATATAAGCATTATTATCTATTAAAAGGGTTAATGGTGCTTATATTTAATTTTTACAGGGAAATATTTGCCATTTGATATTATAATATAACAATATTTTTGGTGAGGAGAGATATCTATGACATTTGACAGAAAAGTAATGCTAAGTGAAGAAGGCTTAAAAAAGGTTCAAGAAGAACTTCAATATCTTAAAAGGGTAAAAAGAAAAGAGATTGCCGAAAAAATTAGAAATGCTGTAACCTTTGGAGAGATTGCTGAGAATGCAGAATATAACTCAGTGAAAAATGAGCAATCTTTTATAGAAGGGAGAATTTTAGCCTTGGAAAAAATTATTGAAAATTATGAATTGATAGACAAAGCAGAAAATCCGGATTGCGTGTTGCTAGGGTCAGATGTTTTGGTGAAGGATACGACCAATAAAAAAGAGTATACATATACTATTTTGGATTATGTGGAATCTGAACCAGATTATGGTAAGATATCCATCTCTTCTCCTATTGGAAGAGCTCTTTTGGGAAAAAAGAAAGGTGATTTGGTAGAAGTTAGAGTCCCGGCAGGACATATCAAATATAAAATATTAGATATTAAATAGTGCTATGCATTAATTTTGCAACCTAGATAGTTATTAATTGTAATAATGAACAAAGTTATTAAAAAAATTAAAATAAAATGATACTTTGTTCATTATTTATTTATAAACCTTTTAGTAAATGAGCTGATTATATATTGACCAAATTTAAATTGCCCAAGAAGATTTATCAAAGAAAAAAATCATCACAATTTTGGTATCATATTAATATATTTTTCAAACAAAATATCTAGTCATAAGAGTAAAAAGAGGTGGATCAGGTGGAAATAAAAAAAAGCACAACAGAGATTATATCTATCAAGTTAGAAGAAATAGAAGAATTGAAAAGGGTAGGCATTGATCCTTTTGGGCATAGTTTTAATAGAACGCATAAAATAAAAGACATAATAGAAAAATATACCGATTTACAAGTGGGAGAATGCGCTCATGAAAAAGTTAGTGTAGCTGGTAGATTAATGGCTTTAAGAAAGCACGGGAAGGCCGTATTTGCTAATATTGAAGATATAAGCGGAAGAATCCAAATTTATTTAAAATCAAATAAAGTCGGTGAGGATTCTTTTAAACTTTTTAGTAAGATTGGTATTGGAGATATTTTGGGAGTTATAGGTTTTATTTTTAAAACCAAAACTGGTGAAGTAACGTTATTTGTAGAAGAATTTGTTCTTCTGTGTAAATCTATTCGCAGTTTACCCGAAAAATGGCACGGGCTAAAAGATGTAGAGATCAGATACAGAAAAAGATACTTAGATCTAATGGTAAATCCCTCAGTCAGAGAAATTTTTATTAAAAGAAGTAAAGTTGTACAATCCATAAGAAATTTTTTAAATAATAAAGGATTTTTAGAAGTTGAAACTCCAATCATGCAGCCTATTCCTGGTGGGGCTACCGCTCGTCCTTTTATTACCCATCATAATACTCTTCATAGAGATTTTTACTTAAGGATTGCCCCGGAATTATATTTAAAACGCTTATTAGTCGGAGGGCTTGAAAAGGTATATGAGTTAAGCCGTAATTTTAGAAATGAAGGTATTTCTACTAAACATAACCCTGAATTTACTATGTTGGAACTATATGAAGCATATGGTGATTACCATAGTATGATGCAAATGACTCAGGAGTTAATATTAAATATACTAAAAGACGTTTTAGGTAGTTTACAAATTGAGTACCGGGGAAATAAAATTGATTTTACCCCTCCTTGGAAAAGGATAAGCATGTATCAGGCAATAGAAGAAGCAGTTGGAATTCGAGTGAATAAGATTTCTCCGGAAAATTTTAGTAAAATTAACAAGGAGTATAAATTAAATTTAAAAGATAATATCAATAAAGGTGAAATCATTAATGCGCTTTTCGAAAAGTTCGTAGAACCAGCATTAATTCAACCAACTTTTGTAATTGACTATCCCCTGGAACTTTCACCTTTGTCCAAACAGAATAAAGACAATCCGGAATTAGTAGAGCGTTTTGAATTATTTATCAACTCAATGGAACTTGTCAATGCCTTTACCGAATTGAACGACCCAGCCGAGCAAGAACGTCGGTTTGAAGAACAAGTCGCTAAAAAAGAAGCAGGTGACATGGAAAGCCACTTTATGGATAAAGATTATGTCGAAGCACTAGAATATGGCATGCCTCCCGCAGGAGGCTTAGGTATAGGTATTGATAGATTAATGATGTTGCTTACTAACTCTGATTCAATTAAAGAAGTTATACTCTTTCCGCAATTAAAATCAAAAGAATAAAACAATATATGGTGTATACTATTTAATATATGGCGAAGAAAAACAGAAGGTTTTTTAGTTAGTTGATGAATTAATATAAGAATAGTTGATTATTTAACCAGCTAACCAACAAATTAAATACTATTCAGTAACGAATAAACTAATTGGTCAATTGGTCAATTAGAGAGTTGGCAAATTGATAAATATGAGATTAGATAAATTTTTAAAAATCAGCAGATTAATAAAAAGAAGAACAGAAGCAAAAAAGGCTTGCCTATCTAAATGTATTAAAGTTAATGATCGAATTGCCAAAGCAGGAGATGAAGTTAAAGCCGCTGACGAAATTGAAATTAACTTGACTAATAAAATTTTAAGGGTAAAAATATTAGACGTCCCATTAAAAAACATTCTGGCAAAACAAGCTGTTATGTTGTACGAGGTTTTAAAGGAAGTTATAAAAGAAGAAAATTAAGAAATAAAATTCAATTTAGTATTTGGCATATAGTTTGAATCCTATTAAAAGAATAGAAAAAATTAAGAATGTAAATTAGCAGATTATTTCTCTTGCAATACTTAGTAAAAAAAGGGAATAGAAAAATGGAAGAAAGAACGAAAGAATTATCGGAAAAAATAATAAGGTTATTGGAAGATAAAAAAACTCAAGAGATAAAAGAAATTATTTTTGACCTCTACCCAACTGAGTTTGCGGAAGTGACCGACTATTTACCATTAGAGCAAACTGTCGAAATCTTTAAATTACTTAAAGATGATGAAAAAATTGCCGAATTACTTTCAGAACTAAGTTCAGAATTACAAACAAATATTATGGACGCTCTAGGGAAGGAGAAAGCTTCTGATATCTTGGAAGAAATGGATGCTGACGAAGCAGCTGATTTTTTAGGAGAGATAACCCCTCAAGAATCCCGTGAGTTATTAGATTTAATGCCTAAAGAAGAGGCAGAAGAGATCGAGGAATTATTAAAGTATGAAGAGAATACTGCCGGAAGCATAATGAATAACGAGTTTGTTGCCCTCCCTGAAGATCTTACTGCCGAGGAAGCAATAAACAAAATAAGAGAACTTAGTCCGGAAGCAGAAATGATTTATTATATTTATCTAATAGATAAAAGAGAAAAATTAATAGGAGTTATTTCTTTGCGTGATTTAATCATGGCTAATCCTAAAGCTAAAATATTAGAAATTGCAGAGGAAGACGTAGTTAGTGTTTTGGATATAGAAGATCAGGAGACAGCAGCAAGAATAATTTCCGATTACGATTTTTTAGCTATACCGGTTATTGATAGAAAAGGTACTTTATTGGGAATCATCACGGTAGATGATATTATTGATGTGTTACAGGAGGAGGTTACTGAAGATATTCATAAGATGGTTGGTTCATCTGAAGTATATGAAGATAAATTGATAAAAGCGACTCCTCTAATCAGGGCAAAAGCACGGCTCCCCTGGTTATTTGTTTGTATGGCAGGGGAAGTGCTTTCTGGCTCGGTGATCAAATTTCATTCTGAAACCTTGCAAACCGTTGTAGCAATGGCTTTCTTTATTCCTATTATTATGGCAATGGGTGGCAATGTAGGTGCACAATCTTCAACCATTGCAGTTCGTGGCTTAGCCACTGGTCAATTAAGGATAAATGAATTATGGCATAATATCTGGACCGAAACTAAAGTTGGTACTTTAATAGGAATTATTGTCGGGATAATTATTGCTTTGGTAGCTCTTATTTGGCAGGATAATAAAATATTAGGATTAGTAATTGGATTATCATTATGTTTAACCATGATAACTGCAGCCACTGTAGGTACTTTATTGCCATTGATTTTTACCAGGATTAGGATTGATCCTGCAATTTCGGCAGGCCCTTTTATCACTACCATAGTAGATGTGGGCAGTTTATTAATATATTTTAGTTTGGGTACATTCTTATTCAAATTATTCAGCGGATAGGAATGGTTTGGTTGAATATTGTTTAATAATTTAGCAAAATAGCAAAAAGAAATTTTAAAAAACAAATAAAAAAGGAGAAAAACAGATGAGTGAAATATTTGATGTATATGCGAGAGAAATATTAGATTCTCGGGGTAATCCTACAGTGGAAGTAGAAGTAGAATTAGAAAGCGGAGCCTTTGGAGTAGCACAGGTTCCTTCAGGAGCTAGTACTGGAATACATGAAGCTATTGAATTAAGAGATGAGGACCCAAAGAGATATTTAGGTAAAGGAGTTCTTAAAGCCGTTGAGAATGTAAACGAGATGATTGCTCCTAAAATTATAGGATTTGATGCTGCCGATCAATTGTTGATTGATAAAATATTAATTGAGCTTGACGGGACTCTCAATAAAAGCCGATTGGGAGCCAATGCTATTTTGGGAGTATCTTTGGCTACAGCGAAGGCAGCAGCTGATTTTTTTGGTTTACCCTTGTATCGCTATATAGGCGGGATTAATGCAAAAGAACTACCTGTTCCCATGATGAACATACTAAATGGCGGTAAACATGCTGATAGCGGAGTAGATTTGCAAGAATTTATGATTATTCCCGCCGGCGGAGCTAACTTTAGAGAGAGTCTCAGGATGGGAACGGAAACTTTCCACGCCCTAAAAAAAGTATTGAAAAATAAGGGATACAATGTTGCAGTAGGAGATGAGGGAGGGTTTGCCCCTAATTTAAAATCAAGTGAAGAGGCCGTTCAGTTAATAGTAGAAGCCATTCAAAAAGCAGGATATAATCCCGGTAAAGATGTTTTTATTGCCTTAGATCCTGCTGCTTCAGAATTATACAGGGATGGGGAATATATATTATCTCGCGAGGGAGTAACCAGAACCTCCGGTGAAATGATAGATTATTATGCTTCCTTGGTAGAGAAATACCCTATAATTTCCATAGAAGATGGTCTTGCAGAAGATGATTGGGAAGGGTGGAAAGAATTTACCAAAAAATTAGGTCATAAAATACAAATCGTAGGAGATGACCTTTATGTTACTGATAAAAAGAGGCTTATTAAAGGGATTGAATTAAAGGCTTCTAACTCAATTTTAATAAAATTAAATCAGATCGGAACTTTAACTGAAACTTTAGATACTATTGAAACGGCAAAGAGGGCAGCTTTTACTGCGGTCATTTCTCATCGTTCCGGAGAAACCGAAGACACTACTATTGCTGATTTAGCGGTAGCAACTAATATGGGACAGATTAAAACCGGTTCTCTTTGCAGAACGGATCGGGTGGCAAAATATAACCAATTACTGCGCATTGAAGAACAATTAGGCGAGTCATCAATTTATCGCGGGAAGGCAGTATTTAATATTAAATAAAATGATATCAATTAGGTCGATATTTCATTCGAAAATAGTTTTAGCTATAATTTTGCTTTTAATATTGTACATAGTTTTTTTATTTTCAGATAAATATGCTCGGACTTTGCAATTAAAGGAAGATATTAAAAGATTTGAAGCAGAAATAGAAGAATTAAAAAGAAAGAATAATAGTTTATTGGAAGAAGTAGAATCATTAAAATCTGATAAATCTGTAGAAAAAATTGCCCGAGAAGAATTGGGCTTATCAAAACCTGATGAAATATTGATTAAAGGTATCGAAAAATAAAGAAATGTATCTCGCATTATAGCGGATAGACTATTGAGTTAGTTGTTTAATTGCTTATATGATTAATCATTTATGAATTAATATACCTCCACTAACCAGTTAATTAACGATTAATGTTGGTATCAAATATAAAACACCTGAATAATTATAATTTATCAGTATAACTATTTATATTGCTATTGACGATTCAATTGATTTATCATATAATGGATTGCAGTCTGCCGGAGTGGCGGAATAGGTAGACGCACAGGACTTAAAATCCTGCGAGCTGTAAGGTTCGTGCCGGTTCGATTCCGGCCTCCGGCACCAATATAGATAGTAATTGACTGATAATTTGGCTTTGCTTGAAAAAAATGCTAAAATAAAAAATCATAAAATAATTTTTTTACAAATATCAAAATACAGCGCGGGGTGGAGCAGTCAGGTAGCTCGTCAGGCTCATAACCTGAAGGTCGGTGGTTCGAATCCGCCCCCCGCAACCAACTTCCAATACCTCTTAATCAAAATGATAGAGGTTTTTTGTTAATAGGACATCTCTTATTATGTTAGTTAATTAATCAGTTAGGCGGTGTAGCTCAGATGGCTAGAGCATGCGGTTCATACCCGCAGTGTCCTGAGTTCGAATCTCAGCACCGCCACCAAAATACTCATCAAAAAGTTAAAGGCCTTTCAAAAAAGAAAGGCCTTTCTTACAAAAGGACATAAGATGTTAGAAGAGAAGGTTCTACAAACTGTAAAGAAGTTTGATATGATCTCTTTCAACGACAGAATTCTGATTGGAATATCAGGAGGTCCTGACTCAGCTACCCTACTAAATATTTTATTTTCTTTTAAAGAAAAATATAATCTCTCTTTTTTTCTTGCCCACCTTGATCATATGCTAAGGGGAAAAGAATCAGATGAAGATGTAAATTTTGTTAAAAAATTAGCCCAAAAATTAGATTTGCCTTACGCAGTAAAAAGTTGTAATTTAACAAAAATTGCTCGAAAAGAACATCTAACCCTGGAAGAAGCTGCTCGTAAATATCGGTACAAATTTTATTTAGAAACTGCAAGAAAATTTAAAACCAACAAGATTGCTTTGGGGCATAATGCCGATGATCAGGCAGAAACTGTTTTGATGAGATTTTTAAGAGGCAGTGGGTTAGAGGGCTTAATAGGTATTCCGCCGGTACGAGGTAAAATAATCAGGCCTTTAATCGAGTGTAGTAGAGTAGAAATTGAAGAATACTGTAAAGAAAAAAAAATAGAGTA
>DSEL01000067.1 GCA_011056645.1 Candidatus Atribacteria bacterium | reverse complement strand
TTTTTAATAGCGCTAAGGGCCGGCATATAGAGCATCTTTCGGATGTGCCGATTGCCATTTTTACTGATCTTGGCTTTACCTTTTACCGAGGTGCCCGATTCTCTTTTGGTAGGATCTAGTCCTACTAAAGCAGTGATCTGAGCCCGGTTCGTACCTTGATAATTAATAAATAATGCAAGCAAGGTAAGGGCTAACTTTTCTCCGACACCGGAGATAGTTAAAAGTCTTTGAAAATCTTTCTGTAGTTTCGGGTGATCCTTGATATGGGTTTTCATATCAGATAAGAGTTTATCCTCTAATCTTTGCGCCCTTTTTAATTCCTGTTTTAATAATTTTGATAGGTCTTTGTCTTGAATGCTATCGAGATGATTGGCAAGTGATACCCGCTGTTTTTGGGCAAACTGATAGCTGGTCAGGTAAGAAGAGAGTATCTTCGCTTCCTGGTTTATGACCGGCACTTGCATCTTCTCTTTAGCAATGAGTTTGCAATAACCGTAGATGGTACGGGCATCGATCTTGTCGGTCTTGGAGCGCTTGCCTAAAGACCTGGCAAAATTGTGACTCTGCTTGGGATTTAAGATAAAAACCTTTATCCGATGATCCGCACAGAATGTTTTGAGATGATCCGAATAGACCCCGGTAGCTTCAAAGATAATGCCTAAATTGTCAAAGGTCTGGTATCTCTTCTTCAGATACCTTTTTAAAGATTTTAAACCTTCCTGGTTTACAAATTCCATATCGTTTTGGCCATCAAATACTGAAAGGGCTTTCTTTGAGACATCAATTCCGATATAATACATGGTAGAAACCTCCTAATTATTTTAGGAGAGTTTGTGTGGGTCGCCCTTCTGTAACTTTACCTTGTGGCAACCCAAGCTGAAATGGGTCTATACCCTTTCGCTTCTGATACTGTCCAAGATTGGAGAAGGGCGGTCCATCTAATTATCGAACTTATCATGAAATATCCATGATGGTTCCAGTCGTTTAGTTGACCTTGCCTACTACAAACTCATCCAGTATCATGGTAACATATTTTATTAATCTATTAGATATTGTTATAGTACAAGTCGTTAGTGAATAGTCGTTAGTTTTAAATTCAAGATACAATATAATATAATTTACCGATTTCTTCTTCACGATATACGATATACCATATACTAATTAAGTTCCGCCCAGTTATTACCGGTCTTCAAATTAACTTTTATGGGAACGGAAAGTTCCAAACTATGTTCCATAATATCTTTAACAGTGCGCTCAACTTGTTCTAATTCTGGCTGGTAAACCTCAAATATTAATTCATCGTGTATTTGCAGTAACAATCTACTTTGAAATTGCTCCTTTTTAAAGGATTCATCGATTTTAATCATGGCTAATTTTATTAAATCAGCTGCGCTTCCTTGAACTGGTGCATTAATAGCAACCCTTTCATTAAATTCTCGTATTTTTCTATCCTGACTATTGATGCCTTCCAAATATCTTCTTCGATTTAATAGAGTTAATACATAGCCCTTCCTTCGAGCTTCTTCTTTCTCCCTTTCAATATATTTTTTAACCCCTTGATATCTTAAAAAATAATTATTAATATACTGTTCGGCTTCTCCCCTCCCTATTCCCAAATTACCTGCTAAACCATAATTGCCCATTCCATACATGATACCAAAATTAATTATCTTGGCCATTCTTCTCATCTCCGGGCTAATTATATTTTGATCAATATTAAATATCCCCGAGGCGGTATGAGCATGAATATCTTCATCATTTTTAAAAGCATCAAGCAAACTTTCATCCTGGGAGAGATGCGCTAAAATACGCAGTTCTATCTGAGAATAATCTGCTGAAAGTAATAAATATCTCTCTTCAGCGATAAAAGCTTTTCTGATTTCTCTTCCCATTTCAGTTCTAATGGGAATATTTTGAAGATTGGGTTCGCTACTGCTTAATCTTCCGGTAGAAGTAACCGTTTGATGAAAAGAGGTATGTATCCTCTTGGTTTTACTATTCACTAAGAAGGGTAATTTGTCGATATAAGTATTTTTTAACTTCTCTAACTCTCTATATTCCAGAATGTAAGACACGACCTTATGTTGAGGAGCCAAGATATTAAGCACGTCCGCATTGGTAGAATAGCCAGTTTTTGTCTTTTTTACTACCGGTAATTTTAATCTTTCGAATAGTATAACACTTAACTGTTTAGGAGAATTGAGATTAAATTTTGTTCCTGATAAATTATAAATAGTATTTTTTAATTCTCCCAGACGTGTATTAACTTGCCGGGAAATCATTTTTAAAAAATAGATATCTACTTTAATACCATCAATTTCCATTTCTCCTAATACTTTTACTAAAGGCATTTCAATTTTTCTGAATAATGAAATTAGGTTCTTTTCTTCCATTTTATCTTCTAAAAGTTCTTGTAATTTCATTATTTTCTGAGCATTTTCACAAGCATCTTCTATCCCTATACTTCCTTTTCCTTTTTTTTCAATTTCTTTTCCTTCTCCAGTGAAATATTTCAAATATTCCCAGAATAAATCCCTTAAACTATAGCTTTCTCTCGAGGGATCTAGTAAGTAAGCAGCAATCATGGTATCAAAATTATTTCCTCCCATTTTGACATCATGCCTACTAAGTACTATAAAATTAAATTTAAGATCATGACTAATTTTAATAATTTTTTGATTCTCGAAGCACGGCCTCAGCTTAGCCAAAACCAACTCGAGTGAAAGCTGGGCGGAACGTTCCATTAAGCTCAGGGCAAATAAGGAGATATAATAATTTTCATTATTTTTAAAACTGAGGGCTATCCCTAAAATGTTTGAGGAAATCGCATGTTCTGAAGAAGTAACCAGATAGAAAGAAAAATATTTTCTTTCGTTAATTTTATTCGCCAATTCTTCTAATTCTACTTTGGTGTTAATCAAATTGAAGGTTAACTTTGTTTTTTCCTGAATAATTTTGGGAGCGATCTTCTTTAGTAGATTTTTGAATTCTAATTTTTTATATATTTTCCACAATTCCGAATAATTTGCAGGTTCAACTTTAAAAGAATCAAAATTGACCTCTATAGGTACTTCGCTTACTATAGTGGCTAACATTTTACTCATCTTGATCTGCTCTTCATATTTCTTTATCTGTTCTCTTAAAGATTTCTTGGATATTTTGTCTACATTACTCAGAATATTTTCTATACTGCCCAATTCTTTGATTAAAGCTACGGCAGTCTTTTCTCCTATACCCGGAACACCCGGGATATTATCAGATATATCTCCTTTTAGCGCTAAAATATCTACCATTTTCTCCGGACTTATTCCATACTTTTTCTTAATACCCTCTTCATCATAAATTTTCACCTCGGTCACTCCCTTAATAGTAGACATGATCTTGGTGTGGGGAGATATAAGCTGGAAAGCATCTTTATCTCCGGTAACAACAATTGTGTTACAATTTCTTTGCTCAGCTTCCTTTGCCAAGGTACCGATTACATCATCTGCTTCATAACCTTCTTTAGAACAGATAGCAATATTATAATTATGGATTATTTCTTTAACTAAAGGTATTTGACTGATTAATTCGTCAGGCATTTTCTTTCGATTAGCCTTATATTCTTTAAACTCCTTGTGTCTAAAAGTGGGAACAGGCGTATCAAAAGTAACTACCATATAATCCGGTTTCTCTTCTTCCAATAATCTGATTAATATCATGGTAAATCCGTATACCGCATTGACTATCTGACCATATGTAGTCGTTAACTGAGGTAAGGCATAAAAAGCACGATAGAGCAAACCTTGACCGTCGATCAAAATAAACTTTTTTCTATTATTCATAACTCTCTCTTTCGTTCACCTTTTTCTTGACAATAAATACTACTTAACCTATAATTTTAAAACAGAGAACCACAATGCCGAAGTGGCGAAATTGGTAGACGCACTGGACTCAAAATCCAGCGAGCCTCAAAGCTCGTGTCGGTTCGACTCCGACCTTCGGCACCACTTTAATTTGTCATTTAGTACCCAGCAAACTAGTTAATTGGTCAATATACCCCTTCCCTAACTAACCATCCATGTGGACAGATTAATCATCATCTAATAAAACATTATTAATCAGAATTTGATTGATTAAATCAACTGCTTCTTGCGTTTCGCATTTAGGTACTAAAATTTCTACATTTCCGTTTAATTCATCTTTTCCCGCTTCTAATTGGTTTAAAATAGTTACAATTCCTTTTTCCTTCAATGTTTTTTCTAAATTTCTGGCTAATAAAATATCCTTAGCAATATAAATAACTTTCCACATTATAAATAAACCCTCTATAGTAATTTTTATTATTCTTTAATATTTTTCTGTCCATATTTTTTCGTCTTCTAAAATAACGCGAAGCTCTTCCATAAATTTATCACCAATGCTCACTGAGTATTTTTTATCTATAGCATGTAATATAGTTTTATCCTGATCCTTAAAATGAAGGACTACCTGGCTTTTTCCCGGATAGGTAAAAAATAATTTTTTCAATTTTTCTAAAAGGTCGGGTTCTTTTTTCCCTGTAGTAATCTCAAGATGAAGTATTTGGGTAAGATTTTGATTCTTTCCTTGTTTTTTGAGAGTAGACCTTTTATCTTCCACATATTTTTCTAAAAGAGATATCTTCTCGGCGATTACTTTGGTCTTTCCTTCCGTAATATCAACATGTCCCTCGGTTATAATAATATCATCCTTTTTTATCGTTTCTTTGCAGGTTTCATAAATCTTAGGGAAAGCGATTATTTCTACCGTACCCTCTAAATCTTCCAGGCCGATAAAAGCCATAAGGTTTCCATTTTTAGTGCTTTTTCTTTTTAAATTATTAACTACTCCTGCTAAAACTACACTACTTTTATCTGAAAAGTTAGCTAATTCGATTGAGGTGCAAGTGATAATTTTCTTTAATCTTTCACTGTAGTCATTTAAAGGATGGTAGGAAATATACAAACCTAACATTTCCTTTTCCATAGCTAAAAGCTCATTCTTAGAAAATTCTGATATATCTGGTAAGTTTTCCTGGGAAAAACGGTTATTTATATCCGAACTGCTTTCTTCAAAAAGATCAAAAATTGAGGTTTGCCCATTTTTCTTAGATTTTTGAAATTCTTGCCCGTTTTTTAATGAATCATCTAAAACGGCTAATAATTGAGATCTTCTTGCACCAATAGAATCGAAAGCACCACATTTTATTAAACTTTCGACCACTCTTTTATTCGCTACTCTTAGATCAACTCTCTGACAAAAATCGAGTAAAGAAATAAAGTTAGAATTTTTTTTGCGTTCATTAATAATGCTTTCTATAGCTTTCTCACCAACATTTTTTACCGCCGCTAATCCAAAACGAATAGCCTTTCCTCCTACTACGGTGAAATTGACCAGACTCTGATTTATATCGGGAGGCAGTATTTTAATATTTGTATTTCGGCATTCTTTAATGTACAAGGCGACTTTATCGTTATTTCCCATAATACTGGTGAGTAAAGAAGCCATATATTCTATGGAATAATGCGTTTTTAAATAAGCAGTCTGATACGAGATAAAGGCATAAGAAACACTGTGAGACTTATTAAATCCGTAACCGGCAAAATAGGCAATCAAATCAAAAATTTCAGCGGCTGTATTTTTTTTAATATTATTTTTCTGAGCCCCTTTTATAAAAAGTTCCCTTTGCTTTTCCATCACTCCTTTCTGTTTTTTTCCCATAGCTTTTCGTAAGATATCTGCTTGCCCCAAACTAAAACCGGCTAACTCACTGGCAATTTTCATCACCTGTTCCTGATAAACGATTACTCCATAAGTTTCCTTTAATATAGATTCTAATTGAGGATGTGAATATTTAATTTCTATCGCTCCCCTTTTCCTATTAATGAAATCCTCGATCATGCCACTTCCCAAAGGGCCAGGTCTATATAATGCCAGTAGGGCAGTAATATCTTCTATATTTTCAGGCTTTAATCTTTTAACTAAATCTCTCATTCCTTCACTCTCTAACTGAAAGATACCGGTACAGCTTCCTTTAGACAACATTTTGTATACTTTTTTATCGTCCAGAGGAATCTTGTTTATATCAACACTCTCTCCTCGAGTATGTTTGATTATTTTTAAGGCATTACTTATAACAGTAAGAGTGCGAAGCCCTAAAAAATCCATCTTTAATAATCCCAGTTCTTCTAATTCAGCCATCGCATATTGGGTGCATATTTCTCCTTCGGCTGTCTTTTGTAAAGGGACATAATCAGTCAGTGGCTTTTGAGAAAGCACTATACCTGCAGCATGAGTAGAAGCATGTCGTGATAAACCTTCTAAAGAGGAAGCTGTCTCAATTAATTTTTTTATCTCCTCATCGTTTTTCATTAACTCCTTGAGCCGGCTCTCCATCTGTAAAGCCTTCTTAATGGTAATATTGAGTTCCCAGGGGATCATTTTAGCAATAGTATCCACTCGAGCATAAGGAATCCCCAGTGCTCTCCCCACATCTCTTACGGCAGCTCTGGCTGCCATAGTGCCAAAAGTAATTATCTGAGCTACTTTATCGTTACCATATTTTTTGGAAACATATTCGATTACTTCTTCTCTTCTTTCATAACAAAAATCAATATCAAAGTCTGGCATATTAATTCTTTCCGGATTTAAAAATCTTTCAAATAGTAATCCGTAAGCCATAGGATCGATATTAGTAATATTTAGGCAGTAGGCGACTAAACTCCCTGCTGCGGAACCTCGGCCAGGCCCCACCATAATCCCCTTTTCTTTGGCATATCTTACAAAGTCCCATACAATTAAAAAATAAGGTTCAAATTCCATCTTTTTAATTATTGAAAGCTCGTACTCCAGCCTCTCTTCCAATAGCCTTGAAACTTCGGAATACCTCTCTTTAAGCCCCTTATAACAAAGTGTTTTTAAATAAGTGTTAATATTGTACTCGGGAGGTACTTTAAATTCAGGTAACTGAGCCTGCCTGAAATCTATTTCTAAATTACATTTCTCGGCAATGCGGAGGGTACTTTCGAGGGCTTGTGGAATATGGGAAAAATTTTCTCCCATTTCCTCCGGAGAGTTAAAATAAAAGGCATCGGTAGCAAATTTTAAACGTTTTGTGTCATTTAAATTAGTAGCTGTTTGGATACAAAGTAAAATTTCATGAGCCCGAGCATCTTGCTTATTTATATAATGGATATCATTGCTCGCCACTAAAGGAATAGAAAGTTCTTTGCCTATTTCAATGAGATTTTTATTTACAATTTCCTGTTCGGGAATCCCATTTTTTTGTAATTCTAAATAAAAATTTTCTTCTCCAAAAATATCTAAAAAATCAAGAGCTACTTCTTTTGCTTTTTTAATATTTTTATGCAAAATACATTGGGATATTTCTCCTTTTAAACAAGCTGAAAGAGCAATTAATCCTTCGCTATTTTCTCTCAATATTTCTTTATCAATTCTCGGTTTATAATAAAAACCCTCCAGGTAAGATAAAGTAACTAACTTTATTAGATTTTTATAGCCTTCATTATTCTTTACTAAGAGTATTAGGTGGTAGGGGGTTTCTTGCCTTTGAGAGGATTTATCAAATCTGCTTCTTGGTGCAACATACATTTCACACCCTATGATAGGTTTTACTCCCTGTCGAATAGCTTCTTTGTAGAACTGTATAGCTCCGTACATAACACCATGATCGGTAATAGCCAAGGCAGGCATCTTAAATTTTTTAGCCTGGGCAACTAATTCCGATATCCGACAGGCTCCATCTAATAGACTATATTCAGTATGAACATGTAGGTGAACAAAGTTTGCATGCCACATCATTGAGGTATAATCCCTCCCTGTAATTTCGTATCTCGCATCGTATGAGCCGTAGTATCTTGTACATAGTAAAATGCAGATTATATAGTGTTAGTGCAATTAGGAAGACCGTATCGAGAAAGAACAGTATAAAGAAAAACAGTACCAAGTATCTAAAATATAGTTTAGAAAGAAACTATTCGTCTGGTAAAACAGTAACGAAGGAATAATTAATAAAGACATCATTAAATTGAAGAAAACATTTTTTGTTTTTTCGGTTATTCTTATCTTTCTGTTTTCTCTTTATTATCTATCCGATACTTGATACAGTTTTTTATTTAAAAAATACTTCTGCTAATTTCCACCATTTTTTATCTACTAATTTCAGTTTGCTTACTGCTTCTTCTAAGGGAACACCGATAACTTCATTTCCTTTTAAAGCAGCCATATAACCATATTTTCCTTCATGAATTAGATTAACGGCAGTTACTCCTGATCGAAGTCCTAAAATTCTATCAAAAACTGTGGGTATTCCGCCTCTTTGCATATGACCAATTACGGAATGCCTTACTTCTAATCCCGTTTTTTCGCAGATTACTTTCTTTAATTGGTTACCTACTCCTCTTTCTTTTAAAATCATATGCCCGAATTGATCCAACTCTTCTTTTTCTCCAGAAGTCCCGGGAAGTATTACTCCTTCTGAAGTAACAACAAGGGCATATCTTTTTCTTACATATACTCTCTGCAATTGTTTACACATTTCATCAATATCTGTTTCGTATTCGGGAATCTAAATCCAATCAGCTCCACCGGCAATTCCGGTAAAGAGTGCAACCCAACCAGCATGTCTCCCCATAACCTCTAAAACCATAACCCGATGATGAGAGCGTCCAGTATCTTCCAAAGATCGTAGAGCTTCTACTGCTCTAGTTACTGAGCTATCAAAGCCGAAAGTATAATCAGTTCCATTTAGATCATTATCCATAGTTTTCGGAGCACCAACTATGTTTATTTTTTCCTCTTTGTATAATTGATTAGCCACTCCTAGAGTATCTTCTCCGCCAGCAGCTATTATAGCATCTAAACCATAATTTTTAATAGTTCTTAAAACGTTTTTTATACCACCTTTTATTTTGTAAGGATTAGTTCGGGATGAACCTAAATAAGTGCCTGCCTTATCTACTAATTCCTCAACATCTGTCAAAGTAATAGGAGAAATCAATCCTTCTAATAAACCTTTCCAGCCATCACGAATACCGAATATTTCGTAATTAAAATCTTTAGCTCTATAAACCGCGCCTCTAATCGTCTGGTTTAATCCACAGCAGTCTCCGCCTCCAGTCAAAATGCCTATTCTTTTTATCATATTCATCACGCCTTTCCGTTACAGCCAAAGACCCTTATTCTATCGCGAATAATCTCTTTAGCTGCATCTTTTGCTGGCCCCAATATTTTGCGAGGATCTATCTGGTCTGGATTTTTTTCCAGTATCTCTTTCATCTTTTTGGTAAAGACCATTCTTATACGGGTATCTATATTTATCTTGCATATCCCGGCTGCAATACCTTTTTTAACCTCATCATCATTCGCTCCGGAGGCTCCATGTAAAACTAAAGGAACCCCGGTTAATTCTCTTATTCTCTCGATTCGAGGAATGTCTAATTTTGCAAAAGGAGTACGGCATCCGTGAATAGTCCCTACTGCAGCAGCAAGAGAATCAATTCCGGTCAACTCCACAAATTTTACAGCTTCCTCCGGAACAGCCATACTTTCTTTTAGTTTCTCTAAAGCCACTCCGGGTTCATCACTATCTCCCATGGTACCTATTTGACCTAATTCTGCTTCTACCGGAATTTCACAAGCATGAGCCATTTCTACTACTTTTTTAGTCATATCAACATTTTCATTGAACGGTAATTTTGATCCATCAAACATTAGAGAGGTAAACCCTGCCCTTAAACATTTTATATTTTGGTAATAATCCGTTCCGTGATCTAAATGCAGCGCAACCGGTATCTTGGCTTTTTCAGCCATTATTTTTACCATAGCTACAATACTGTCTAACCCCGCATATTTTATAGCTCCCTGAGAAGCCTGTAAAATCACCGGTGCATTTTCTTCCTCGGCGGTTTCTACTATTGCTTGAATAATCTCCATGTTGTTAGCATTAAATGCACCAATAGCATATCTTCTTTTCTGAGCATCTTTTAACATTTCTTTAGTCGTTACAAAAGCCATCTTTTTTTCTCCTTTTTTTGTTATTTTTTTTATTTAGGGGATACTGAAAAATTTCGATTTCTTTCAAGTAAGTCTGTTAGTTGTTGAATTTTAACTATTATAACTTGTTTAATTTTTCATTTCAAGGATAATTTAGTAGCGACATAGTATTTCAATATTATTTAATAAATTTGAGAAGTATTGAAATTAATGATATAGTTTTAATAACAAAAATTAAATAAAGGAGGAGATTCTTATGCCTGACTATTATAATGAAGAAAAAGAAAAGATCATTAATCTTGCTGAAAAAATTCCAAAATTTAAATTCTCTATGAAAACATTCGGGATTATTTTAATTTTAGTCGTTGCTCTGTATCTTGCCAGTGGCATTTTTGTAGTTGCTCCGGATGAACAAGGAGTCATTAGAAGATTTGGTAAATTTACTCGTATAGAAAGTCCGGGCCTTAATTACCATTTGCCTTATCCCATAGAAACAGTAGTCACTCCTGCTGTTACTCAAGTAAAAAGAATTGAAATAGGATTCCGTACCCTTAGCTATGGTCCGCCAACTCGATACCAGGATGTTCCCACCGAAGCACTGATGTTGACCGGAGATGAAAACATTGTTAGTGCAGATGTTATTGTACAATATAAAATTAAAGACGCGGTGAATTATCTCTTTAATATTATTCTTCCTGAAGAGACAGTCAAAAATGCTGCTGAAGCCGCTTTAAGACAAGTAATTGGAGAAAGAAAAATTGATGAAGCACTTACTGTGGGAAAATATGAAATTCAAGAGGAAACAAAAAAATTACTGCAAGAACTTTTAGATTCTTATCAATCAGGAATCCTTATAGTTGCGGTTCAACTACAAGATGTTAACCCTCCCAAGGAAGTTCAAGAAGCCTTTAAAGATGTAGCCAGCGCCAAAGAGGATAAAAGTAAGTATATAAATCAAGCCCAAGGGTATAAAAATGATGTAATTCCCAAAGCCCGGGGAGAAGCAGTAAAAATTAGTAAAGAAGCTGAAGGTTACAAGATTGAGAGAATAAAAAAAGCGGAGGGCGATGTAGCTAAATTCAATAGTATTTTTATCGAATATAAGAAAAGTCCATCAATAACTCAAGCCCGACTTTATCTGGAAACCATGGAAGAAATTTTACCGAACATGAACAAAGTAATCGTTGACTTAAAAGAAAATCAATCTCTATTAAATTTATTACCCTTAGGTAATTCAAGTATTCTAACTACTCCCTCCCAGGAGGTGACCAAGTAATGAAAAAAGGAACGATATTAATAATAATTTTGGTAGTGCTCTTATTTTTAGCAAATTTAAGCTTGTTTATTGTTGACGAAACTAAACAGGCAATTGTTTTACAATTTGGTAAACCGATAAGAGCGATTAAAGATGCCGGCCTGCACTGGAAACTTCCTTTCATACAAAATGTAGTATTTTTTGAAGACAGGTTATTAGCCTATGATGCTGCTCCTACTGAAATCATTACTAAGGACAAAAAGACCCTGATTGTGGATAATTATGCTCGCTGGAAAATTATTAATCCTTTGACATTTTTGCAAACTGTGCGAGATTTAAATGGTGCCCAGGCAAGATTGGATGACATCATTTACTCCGAATTAAGAGTAGATTTAGGTTTATTTGATATGAGTGAAATAGTCTCAGAAAAAAGAGAAGGAGTTATGAAAAGAGTCACTGAGGTAAGCAATGAAAAAGCCAATACCTATGGCATAGGAATTTTAGACGTAAGGATTAAAAGGGTAGATTTACCTCCGGAAAACGAAAAATATATTTTTGATAGAATGAAAGCGGAACGAGAGCGGATTGCCAAACAATATCGTGCGGAAGGGCAAGAAGAATCAGCTAAAATTATTGCCGAAACGGAAAGAGAGAAAACAGTTATTTTGGCGGAAGCTTATAAAACTGCTCAAACCTTGAAAGGTGAAGGAGAAGCAGAGGCAGTAAGAATCTATGCTGAGAGTTTCAATCAAGACCCCGAATTTTACAAATTTTTTAGGACTTTAGAATCATATAAGCTAACCTTTAAAGATAAAACTACGGTCTTGCTTTCTACTGATTCTGAATTTTTGAAATATTTGACCAAGCCCTGAAAATACAGTATCGAGTATATAGTATAAAGTATATAGTAAAGAGAAAAATGAAAGAAAAGAATGACTAAAAAAATAAAATATTTTCAAGATTTGAGAATCTGACAAATTTATCTTAATTATTTACTCAATACTATATACTCGATACTGACTATATCAATATCCTAATTCTGGATCTATTATACTTTCCGGTTCTTCTCCATAATATATTTTTACTATATTATCAAAAACAGATTTAATATTTTCTTTTAATGCCTTGTCGGTATATCCTGCGGTATGGGGACTCATCACCAGATTGGTTAATTTATTAAAATCATATTTACTTGGTTGTACTTCTCTTAGTTCCAAAGAAGGATATTGATACCAAGTATCTATTGCTGCTCCAGCAAGATTACCATTTTGTAATGATTCAAATAAAGCCTCCTCATTTATTACCTCTCCTCGGGAAACGTTTATAAGATATTTCCCCTCCATTAATTGTAATTCTTTCTTTCCAACTAATCCCCTGGTTTCATTCGTCAGGGGAACTGTTATAACAATAAAATGCGATTCCTTAATCACTTTCTCTAAATCTTCTTTTTCTCCTAGAAATTCCAGAATATTTTTCTTTTCTGAATCCTTCTTCTCTATTTTTCTTTTCAGAGCAAAAACCTTCATGCCTAAACCATAACCCATTTTAGCAATTTCCCATCCGATTGAACCTAAGCCTATTATTCCCAAACTTTTCCCCGAAAGCTGAACTGTAGGTTCTTGGGTAGAAAATCCATGCCACCTACCTATCCTTAAATCTCTGTCATTGATAACAATGTTTTTAGCCAGAGCTAAAATAAGAGCAAAGGCATGTTCGGTGACTGCTTCTTTATTGGTATGGATATTACAAATAAATATATTCCGATAGTTCTTATAGAGATTAAAATCTAATTTATCTACTCCTGCAAAAGGAATTTGAATTAATTTTAACTTCTTAGCCTGGTCAAGGTCTTCTTTACTAAAATTGCCTCCTATAATCGCTTCAACCTCTTTAAGGTATTTTTTTATACTTACCCTATCCTCTTTTTTCGGGATAATAAACTCACAATTAAGTTTTGCTTTTTTATTTAATTCTTTAAAAGCTTCTTCCCATTCTTGAGGATGTACCATCTTGCTTAATACCAATATTTTCATTTTTGGTCTGCTCTTGGTCTCTCTTTTGCTTGCCGACTGGTGCAAAAAGCTCCGAACTGCCATAATATGCTTACATTCGAGATTCAATTTTCGTGCTCTGCTTAAAAAATCTACACATTCACATAGAGGGATATTTATATCAACCTTATAATACTTTCCCGGTTTAGAACTGCTAACCAAAAAATAACCACCTTTTTGTTCGACCTTTAATTCTTGAGCAGCTCTTTCTCTTTTAGCAATCTCTTCTTCGGTCAATGCTCTTTTTGCCAAACTATCAGCCTGGGTGTTATCATCTCTTTTATTCCAAATGAAATTTACTTTTCCCGGAATGGATCGAACAATTTCTTCTACCTGATTATATAGGGGGATAATTCCTGTATTTTTAACTTTGTATTTTTTATTTAACTGTTTTACCAATAGTTGGCTATCGCAATATATATCTATTTTCTCGGCACCGAGCTTTTTTATTTCTTCCAATCCCCTAATTAAAGCTCTATATTCAGCAATATTGTTAGTTCCGTAACCAATAGCCTCACTTATTTTACTCAGTAATTCTCCGTCTTTATAAATCACTATCCCGATAGCCATATTTCCTGGATTGGGATAACAGGCTCCATCTATCCTCATTAATATCTTAGACATATCTTCTATCTCCCCTATTGCCACCACTGCTTAATATTTTTTTAATTAAACCTATCACTTCTTCAGGCTCTTTAGCATAGATCAATTGTTTCGACTCTTCATATTCTTTAAACAAAGTCCCCAAATCAAAATTTAAGGAGATCACTTTTTTCCCAATATTTAGAGCTAATGCAATTTCTGAAATAGTTCCTGTTCTTCCGGAAAGAGCCACTATTACTTCGCTGGTTAATACATTGATGTAATTCCGGGCAAAACCTATACCACTTAATATGGGAATATCGATATACTTAGAAGCCCAGGTCGGATCATTCCCGGGTAAAATACCGATAGTTAACCCACCGCTTTCTTTGGCCCCTCGGGCTGAGGCTTCCATAATTCCGGAAGCTCTTCCCCCATTTAGCAGAACCCATCCTTCTTGGGCAATGAGGACACCCAAGCGTCGGGCATCTTCATAATCAGCGGCATTAACAATTTCTCCCCCGCCCATGACTCCGATAATAATTTTTCTGATAATAATCCCCTTCTCTCTTTTTTTTGATTTAATAGGTTATGATTTAACCAATTCCCCATAATTATTTTTCAAATGGAATGAAAAGGTGACACAACCCCCCTGTTTGTAGTAAAATATTAACGGTAACATTATATATTAAAATATTTTTTTTGTCATGTTGATTAATAAATAGTGAATAGTCGTTAGTGAATAGTGAATGATAAAGAAATGAAAATAGGAAGATAGGATATAGAAATCAGAACAGCAATAAGTATCTCGTAATCGTATCTCGCAAAGATAAAAGATAATATATAACAGAAATTATGGAAAATTCTTATAGCATATTTCGTATTGGATAAAGAAATAAAAAAAGAATTAAATATTTTTTCGAATTAGATAGGAGCTCAAAATGAATATGAATGAGAAAATAAGGTATGTTTTTGAACATACAGAGATACTAAGAAGGCCAAAACAGCTGATATCTACTTTTGGTTCTTCGATTATTCATTATTATGTTCTGACTGAACCGGTCTATTCTGAATTTACCAAAGATAATTTAGAAACAGTAGTCCGGGAAGGAAAAGTAAGCTGGTACCAACCTAAGTTACTAACTCCTTCCTATATGTTTAGAATAGAAGGATTTAGTGGTGAAGCAAAAAAAGCCTTTGAAATACTGGCCAGTCAATATCCTGATTTGGCTGGAATTCTATATAAATTTAAAGTCAACAAAGAACTTGACGAAATGAATTTCGTTTCCGGTCCTTTAGTGGCTGTAGCAGAAAATATTAATCATGAAATTAATAAAAAGGGAGACTCCCTTTGTGCTGTTATTAAGGGGGTAGCCGGCCTATGGGATGTATCTCTTTCGAAGTTTATTTTAGATATGATGGCGAGAAGTGTAACTACCGCTCAGGTACCTGATTTTAGAAGAAAAGGGTATATAGGAATAAACCATATGGGGCAAGCTGTTGTCTCCAAAGATAGATATGGTATCCCGGTTGCTGCCCGAGAGGAAATAGAATTTTTATTTAAGTTAGTGGAACAAGGAGAATTAAAGCCGGTAGAATTAAAAGAAGAACTGGATAATTGGGGAATATTTGAACAATATCAGGATAGATTTTTCAATCTTTTTAAAAAGAAATAATCACAAACAACCTTATAATCTTTATTTTAATCTCTGTTTTAGGGTATTAAAGACAAAATCGGGTTTTGCTCTTCCTTTTGTATAACGCATAGCCTGTCCTACTAAATAATGTAAGGCTTTTTCTTTCCCTTGATTAAAATCTTCTATTGATTCAGGATTTTCCCTAATTACCCTGTCTATTACTTCAGATAATTCATTTTTATCGGTGATCTGGATTATTCCGCTTTCTTTTACGATTTTGGAGGCATTTTCCCCGGTTTTGAACATTTTTTCAAATATTCCCTTCGCCATCTTTCCGCTAATTACTTTTTCATCGATTAATTTCAACATCCCCACTAATTTTTCCGGAGAAATAGGAGAATCCTCTATCTCTATTTTATTTTCATTCAAATAATGTATTAATTCCCCCATAATCCAGTTACTTAGAACTTTACTATTAGAATATAATGAAGCAGCCTTATCAAAAAAATCTCCCAACGCTTTACTCGAAATGAGTATTTCAGCGTCGTATGTTGGAATTTGGTAATCTTTAATGAATCTCTCTCTTCTCACTTCAGGTAATTCAGGAAGATTTTTTCTGATCTCATCAGTCATTTTTGAATCTAATTTAAGCGGCAGGAGATCCGGTTCAGGGAAATAACGATAATCATGAGCTTCTTCTTTACTCCGCATTGAGACCGTAACATTCTTTGATTCATCCCAGTGTCTGGTTTCCTGAATAATCTCTATTCCCTCTTTCAAGAGCATCTTTTGGCGATCTACTTCAAATTGCAAGGCTTTTTTAACTGCCTTAAAGGAATTCATATTCTTTATTTCTACTTTGGTACCCAAAGTAGTTGATTTTGTATTTCTTAGAGAAATATTTGCATCGCAACGCATCGATCCTTTTTCCATGTTTCCATCGCATACTCCTAAATGTTGGACCATACTTCTTAATTGTATCAAGAAAATTCGAGCTTCTTCGGGAGAACGAAAGTCAGGTTCTGTTACAATCTCAGCCAAAGGTATCCCACAACGGTTATAGTCTACCAGAGAGTAAGAGGAAGAAGTAATATCTCCCTCGTGAACTAGTTTTCCGGCGTCTTCTTCTATATGAACTCGAGTAATACCAATTCTGCTACTTTCTCTGCTTTTAGGGAGAAATATATCCATATATCCATTTCTACCCAAAGGAAGATCATATTGAGATATCTGATAAGCTTTGGGTAAATCGGGGTAAAAATAATTTTTACGGTGAAATCTGCTAATTTGATTTATTTCACAATTTAAAGCCACGGCTGTTCTGACCGCAAATTCTAATACTTTTTTATTCAGTACGGGAAGTGAACCGGGTAAACCCAAACATACCGGACAAATATTGGTATTGGGATCTTTTCCAATGTAATCAGTACTGCAATGACAGAACATTTTTGCTTTAGTCATCAATTGAATATGGATCTCTAAACCGATTACTATCTCTTCTTTCATTCTTTTATCTCCTTATGTTCTGCCAGTTTCATCAATGGCTTCTTCTTTTCTACCCTATTATTTTGTTCAAAATTGAAGGCTGCTCGAAGTAGAGTCTCTTCACTAAAATATCCGCCGATAATTTGTAAGCCTATAGGCAGATTACTTTTACTGTATCCACAATTAAGAGAAATTGCGGGTATACCGGCTAAATTAATAGGAAGGGTAAAAATATCAGATAAATACATGGTTAAGGGATCTGATACCTTTTCATTCAACTTAAAAGCAGGGGTAGGTGAAGTCGGAGTAATAAGAATATCGAATTGATTAAATGCTCTATCAAAATCTTCTTTTATTAGAGTACGCACCTTCTGCGCTTTCAAATAATAAGCATCATAATAACCCGAACTCAAGGCATAGGTACCTAACATAATTCTCCTTTTTACTTCACTTCCAAAACCTTTACTTCTGGTTTTCTGATACATAGAAGATAAATCTTCATATTCTTCTGCTCTATAACCATATTGCACTCCATCATACCGCGCTAAATTTGAGCTCGCTTCTGCTGTGGCAATTAAATAATAGGTAGGCAGGGAATATTCAGTGTGAGGTAATGACACTTCTTCAATATTTGCTCCCAATTTCTCAAATATTTTCAAAGCTTTATCCAATGCAGCCTTTATTTCCGGGTCTATTCCTTCTATAAAATATTCCTTCGGAATACCTATTTTCAAATCCTTTATTCCTTCCTGACAAGATTTTAAATAATCAGGAACTTCTAAATTTGCGGAAGTAGAATCTCTGCGGTCATGGCCGGCAATAATTTTCATTAGCAGAGCACAATCGGTCACATCTTTGGTAATAGGCCCTATTTGATCTAAAGATGAGGCGTAAGCAATCAAACCATACCTAGAGACTCTTCCGTAAGTTGGTTTTAACCCCACTATTCCGCAGAAAGATGCCGGTTGCCGAATGGAACCTCCCGTATCCGTACCCAAAGCAACCAAGGTCTCATCGGCAGCTACTGCCACAGTTGAACCGCCACTTGAACCACCGGGAACTCTTTCCAAATCCCAGGGATTATAGGTGGGGCCAAAAGCAGAATTTTCATTGGATGAACCCATAGCAAACTCATCCATATTGGTTTTTCCTATTATTATTGCTCCCGCCTTCTTTAATTTAGTTATTACGGTAGCATTGTAGGGTGGGATGAAACCTTTAAGTATTCTGGAACCGCAAGTGGTCTCTATTCCTCGAGTAGTTATAATATCCTTAACGGCAACAGCTACACCAGCCAAAGGAGGAAGTGTTTCTCCCTTTTTCACTTTTCGATCTATTTCCTCAGCTTGTTTTAAGGCTTCTTCTCGATTAGTAACAAGAAATGCTTTGATTAGATTATCTACTTTATCTATCTGATTAAAAATATCTCGTATGACTTCATAAGCAGTTATTTTCTTTTGTTTAATTAAATCTACAGCTTCGCGAGCAGTTAATTGGTTAAAGGTCAACTACTATTCCTCCTTTTACTTTACTCAAATTACAGCTTATATTATTCTTGGTACTTTGAAATAACCTTCTTTAACATATTGGCTATTGGAAAGGACTTCATCTTGCGATAAAGAAGGTTCAATCTTGTCCTCATTTAGCAGGTTGGGCATGGAGATAATATAAGCAGTAGGCTTAATTCTTTCAGTATCGAGTTCATTTAATTTTTTGAAATAGTCTAAAATGGAATTTAATTGAGAAGTAAATTCTTCTTTTTCTTCTTCATTAAACTCTAATTTAGCTAATCTAGCAACATATTCTACTTCTTTTTTAGTGATTATTTTTTCAGCCATAATATCCTCCATGAATTTAGTTAATTGGTTTAAATAATAAAATACAAATTTGATAACTAGCTAACTGTTTTATTGATTATTTTTTTAAATTCCTCTTCATTCATTATATGTACCCCTAATTCTTGTGCTTTTTGATATTTTGATCCCGGTTCTAAGCCGGCAATTACATAATCCGTTTTTTTAGTCACACTACCGGTGACTCTACCTCCCAATTTACTGATTATTTCTTGCGCCTGGCTACGGGTAAAATCTTTTAAAGTACCGGTTAAGACAAACTGCTTACCGGTTAATATCCGAGCTCCTTTTTCTTCACTTGTTTTCTCTTCTTCTTGCTTAAAATTTAAACCAGCACTTCTTAACCTTTGAATAATTGCTATATTTTTCTTCTCTTTAAAGAAAAGAATGATACTTTCTGCAATCTTGGGGCCAATTTCATTAATTTCAATTAATTCTTCTAATTTAGCTTTTCCCAATTTATCCAAGGTAGAATAATATCTGGTAATAACTTCTGACGTATGGTCTCCCACATAACGTATACCTAAACCATAGATTAAGTTACCTAAAGATTTTTCTTTACTCTTTTCAATAGCATCTAATAAATTATCAACAGATTTCTCACCCATCCGCTCAAGAGAAAGCAAATCACTCCTTTTCAAAAAATACAAATCTGAAATATTTTTAATGAAGCTCTTCTCTACTAATTGATCAATTATTGCCGGTCCTAAGCCCTCAATATCCATAGCATTTCGGGAGGCAAAATGCCTGATCCTTTCTTTTATTTGAGCGGAACAGCCAAGACTATTACATCGAGAAGCCACTTCATTTTCCAACCTAAAAACCTTTGCACCACATACCGGACATTGTTGGGGCATAATAAATTCTCTTTCCTTGCCCGTTCTCTTCTCTTTTATTACTTTAACTACTTCCGGAATAACTTCTCCGGCTTTTTGAATCAAGACAACATCTCCGATTCGAATATCCTTCCTTTTAATTTCATCTTCGTTATGCAGAGTTGCTCTCTGCACTATCGAGCCGGATATCCTAACCGGATTTAGTATGGCTACCGGAGTCAGCGTTCCCGTTCTCCCTACTTGAACCACAATATCCTGGATTTTTGTCGATAATTGTTGGGCAGGAAACTTATAGGCAATAGCCCAACGAGGACTTCGGGTAGTTGAGCCTAACTCTTCTCTTATTTTCAAGGAATTAACCTTAATGACCATCCCATCAATCTCATAATCCAACTCTTCTTTCTTTTCTATCCATTCCTGGCAGTAATTAATAGCTTCCCCTATATCTTGACAAAGTTTTATATGAGGATTGACTTTAAATCCGATCTTTTTTAGATAATCCAAAATTTCTATATGGGTCTTGAATTTATTTTCCTGGGAAAAAGTTATTCTGTAAATAAAAGTATCTAAGTGTCTTTGAGCGGTGATTCGAGGATCAAGCTGCCTGGCTGAACCAGCTGCAGCGTTTCTCGGGTTAGCAAAAAGATTCTCTCCTTTTTTCATTCGTTCTTCATTTAATTTCTTAAAATCACTCTTTTTCATGTATACTTCACCATAAACTTCAATGCGAGAGGACATATCTTTACCAAACAATTTCAAAGGAATGGTCTTTATGCTTCTAAGATTGTAAGTAATATCTTCTCCTATTGCTCCATCTCCTCGGGTTGCTCCTCTTATAAAGATACCGTTTTCGTAGACTAAAGCAACAGCCAGTCCGTCAATCTTCAGTTCTACTACATAATTAATCTTTTGTGAAACTAACTTTTTTATTCTCTGATCAAAAGCTCGCAGCTCTTCAGTTGAAAAGGCATTCGCCAGGCTTAACATGGGAGCAATATGTTTTACTGTGCTAAATTGAGAAACTGGCTCTACACCCACTCTCTGAGTGGGAGAATAGACGTTAACATATTGGGGGTATTTTTCTTCTAATTCTATTAAATCCCTCATGAATCGATCATATTCAGCATCTGAAACAGTTGGATCATCCAAAACATAATAGCGATAATTATGATGCCTAATCTTTTCTCGTAATTCTTCTATTTTTTTTATGATATTAGTTTGATCATTAGAACGATAGACCATTTTTTCCCCTAATCATTTGATCTTGATTGTTCTTTAAGAATTGTCTGATTTCGGTGTTGTTACCATTAAGTATAACTAAAAGATTGTTGAAGCACAACTAGCTTATTCTTATCGTATTTATTCTTGTAGATTGCTTTAAGAAAAACAATTTTCATTCTATTTCATCCGGTATAAAACCTTTGAATTGAGCATGGTATAGCTTGCCATATAATCCTTTCCTGGCTATAAGCTCATCGTGATTACCTTTTTCTTTTATTCCCTGATCAGTTAAAACCACTATCTGGTTAGCATTTTTAATAGTAGACAACCGGTGAGCAATTACCAACACCGTTCTACCGATAGTTAATTCTTTTAAAGCTTGTTGTATTACAATTTCAGCTTCACTATCTAAAGCCGAGGTAGCTTCATCCAGAATAAGTATAGCAGGATCTTTTAAAAATGCTCTGGCGAGTGATATTCTTTGTTTTTGACCACCGGAAAGTGTTATTCCCTTTTCTCCAATATAACTATCATATCCTTCAGGCAAACCCATAATAAAATCGTGAATATTGGCATTTTTAGCCGCTTCTATAATTTCTTTATCCTCAGAGTTAGGCTTTCCATATAATATATTTTCCTTTATTGAACCGGTAAATAAAAAGACATCCTGTTGAACCATACCAATATTTTCTC
>DSEL01000066.1 GCA_011056645.1 Candidatus Atribacteria bacterium | reverse complement strand
CTTACCAGAGGGTCAGCAAATTGTTCGGCAGATTGAATTAATACTTTGCTCTCTTTTAGTATAAGCTCTGAATGAATTAATTCGGCAATAGTGGTCAAAGGTTTTATGCAGATCTTGTCTTTTTTCTTATCTATGCCCCTCAATTCTTCAATGGCGGTAAGGTCTATTAAAATTTTTGGACTTAACTTTTTCATTTTAATATCAGGCAGAACATTGGTACTGCCAGCTATTATACAAGCATTTACTCCCTCTTCATTTAAAATTTTTAGTACTTCTTCTTTAGTTTTAGGAGAAATATATTTAAATTGGTTCACTTTTCCTCTCCTCCTCATCCTTTTCCAGTTAATATTTCCGCCGGGCATTCAGAAAAAACTTTTATATGCTTAGCTTTTTAAAAATTACTTTTATAATCCCAAAAAATTAAAAAGTCCGAGCAATTTAGCAGACATAGATAAAATGGCGATAACAATAAATACTCTAATCCATTTATCTCCCTTGCTCACCGCAAAATTAGTCCCCAGGTATGCACCCAGAGCATTTCCGATAGCCAAAGTAAATCCTAAAATCCAATCTACTTTGCCATGAGCTATAAAAACTACAAAAGAAGAAAAAATATAAATAAGAACGATAAAAAGTTTCAAACTATTAATTTTTACTAAGGACATTCCGGTAATTAAAGCCAGAGCTGAGATAATAATAAATCCTACTCCGGCTTGGATAAATCCTCCATAGACCCCGATACCAAAAAATACAAACAAGGATATAATAAGGCGTGTAGGGCTTAGATTTTCCCCTTTAATTTCTTTTAAAAATTTTTTCTCCGGGCGGGTAAGAATTAAAACCAGGACTAAGATCATAATGGCCGCTAAGATTTTTTGGAATAATTCTTCGGGAATAGATATGGCCAGCTTCGCTCCTAAAAAAGAGCCCAAAACTGCCGGAATAGCCAAAGTAATGCCTAACTTTGGGTAGAAAAATCCTTTTCTACGAAAATTACTCACCGCTACAATATTCTGAACCATTAGGGCAATACGGTTGGTTCCATTTGCCACCGCTGCCGGTGAGCCTAAAAATATAAGCATCGGCAAAGTAAGTAAGGAACCACCACCTCCTAAAGTATTCATAAATCCTGCTGCAACACCTGTTGCCAAGATTAATCCCACCTGTAATATCTCCATCAACATCTCCTTGTTCTTGCTTTTTAAATAGTAAATATCTGAAACGCAAATTTCAAATAGTTAGTTACTTAGTTTAGCTATTTTGCTCAATTGCACAAGACTTAATCGCTTTCACTATTTGCACATACCCGGTACAACGGCAGATATTCCCTCTTATATAGTCTCTAATCTCATCTTCTGTAGGATTAGGATTTTCTTTTAATAGTGCTGTGGCAGTTAATATCATGCTTGGCGTACAAAATCCGCACTGCACTGCTGCATTCTTTAAAAAGGATATTTGTATAGGATGCAGCTCATTTCCCTTTGCCAGCCCTTCAATGGTAGTAATTTCTTTGCCGTCGACAGTTGCCGCCAAGGTCAGGCAAGATAAAACTGGCTCTCCATCTAATAAAACAGTGCAGGCACCGCATTCACCGATACCGCAGCTGTATTTACTTCCGGTTAGAAATAAATCGTTTCTTATGATATTAATTAAAAGGTCATTTGGTTTTACAAAAAGCCTTCTCTTTTGCTGGTTAATAGTGAACTCTATTACTAATTTCTTCATGGCTTCAATTCACCTCCGGATCTTTCCCAGGCGATTCTTACTAATTCCTCTACCATTACCCGAGCTATTTCAGTTCTATAGGTAAGCGATGAACGGATATCATCAATGGGCTTAATCTCTTCCGATGCTTTCTTGGCTATTTTCTCTATTAAGGAAATACTTACTGTTTGTCCCTTTATAAGGCTTTCAGCTTTTTTTGCTCGAATGGCTTTTTCAGCAACCGAACCAAGTACTATCCTGCAATCTTTGCAAAGATTGCCCTCTCTCTCAAGGCAAACCGCCAAATTGATCTTGGCGATATCCGCCTTAACCCTTCCTTTCTTAGAAAAAGCACTCCCTGAATTTTTTTTCATTTCCGGCAGGCTTATCCGGGAAATCAGTTCATCCTTCTCTATCACTGTTTTGCCCACTCCGGTTATAAAATCTTCTACTAAAACTGCACGCTCTCCCCTCTTGCTGAGCAATTTTACTTCTGCACCATAGGCAATTAAAGAAGGAACAGTATCAGCAGCGGGTGAAGCATTGCAAATATTCCCAACAATCGTCCCCATATTTCTTACGGCAATTGCCGCCATCGATTTAATTCCTTCATATAAGGCAGGATATCTTTCTTTAACTTTTTCTACTCTCTCAATATGGGATAAAGGAACGGCTGCCCCTATCTTTAGTCCGAAAGCTGTATCTATAAAATTGAGTTCGGGGATATTTTTTATATTTATCAGATAATCAATCTTTAAATCGGTGGTCTTCATTTTAACCAATAGGTCAGTCCCTCCGGCTAATATTTTAGTATTCTTATCTTTATAATTATCCAACAAACTTAAGGCTTCATCTAAAGTTTTGGGAGCAAAGTATTCAAATTCCTGGGCTAAAATTTTGGTATTGCTCTGCAATTCTATCTCCTCCTTCCTTCAATTTTTGCTTCTTTTTCCTTCAAGGCTTTCAGTACTTTTTCTGGAGTAATAGGTAATTCGTAAAACCTTATCCCTATTGCATTGTATATTGCATTAGCGACTGCAGAACCCACGGAACTTAAAGCTGCCTCTCCTATCCCTTTTGCTCCAAAGGGACCGGTTGGTTCATAAGTATGGGCAGATTTCACGATAATATTATCTATTTTTGGCATATCAAGGACAGTGGGAATCTTATAATCCGTTATCATCCCGTTACATTTTAACTTACCATTGTTTAAATCATATGCGGTCTCTTCCAAAAGACTAAAACCAAGTCCTCTGCTAAAGGCACCAATGATCTGTCCTTCCCATAAATCTGGATTAATGATAGTCCCTGAGTCACCCATTATGACTGCTCGGGGTATTTTAATTTCTCCGGTCTTGGTATTTACTTCTACTTCTACAAAGTGGGTAATAAAACAGGGGGGGCAGTTTTTTTGCCTAAGGGTAGCGGTATAAGAAATAGTCCCCCAACTGGTAATATGGGCATGTTCCGCAATTTCCCCGACGGTCATATAATTGGTAGGAATTTCTCGGGGATAGATGATTGCTTGATCCAATTTTTTATTATAAGTTAACTCCAGATTTTCCGGTAAATCTTTAAAAAGGGTTGCGGCATAATTCAGAAGCATTTCTTTCACTTTTTCAGCGACATACTTTACTGCTCCACAACCACAATATATCCCCCGAGTAGCGTGTGTATTGACGTCAAAAACAGTAGATCTGGTATCTATCTCATTATATATGCCTACTTTCTCGAAAGGTACTTTTAAAACTTCGGCCACTACTTTTGCCGCAGCATCCCAGGTTCCTCCCCCATGATCCATCAGAGCAGTTAATACATCCACTGAACCATCTTCATTAATTTTAATGGTCGCACCCGAATAATCTATCACTTCCCCCGGATTGGGACCACCGGTGCCAGAAGTGTGAAATCCTCTGGCTACTCCTATTCCCCTCTTAATATCTCCGGTTTTTTCGGTAGGCGGGATTCTTCTATTCCATCCGGCCAGTTTAGCCCCTTCAATTAACATTTCTTCCACTCCACAGCTTCGGATAATAGACCTTACCGTCGGACCCTGACCCCAGAATTCATCTCCTTTTCCCACAAAATTTTTCAGACGAAGTTCAACCGGGTCTATATTTAATTTTTCAGCCAAAATGTCCATCAAACTCTCTACCGCAAAATTTATCTGGGGGTTGCCGTATCCCTGCATAGCACAGGAAGGTGTTTTATTAGTATATATCGCCGTCCCCTCATACTTTAAATTTTTATATTTATAAAGGGAGGCAAACCATCCTGCTACACACCCCAAATAAGGATAAGCCTGAATGTTGTGGCCGCCAATTTCCACCTGAACCCGGCAATGAGCAGCCGTTAATGTTCCGTCTTTTTTAGCACCAATTTTTAAGATAGTCTTCAGGGGATATTTTGCGTGATCATAAAAATCTTCTTCTCTGGCGGTTACTAATTTCACCGGTCTTTTAGCCTTTAAGGATAGGGCAACACAAATGGGAGTAATTGAATTCATCTGAATACTTGAACCGAAAGAACCCCCCAGCGTAATTCTTTTAACATTTACTTTATTTAGAGGGATATGAAAGATATTTCCTAAGAGGATACGTACATTATGAATTCCCTGAGAGGTTGCCCAAACTGTAATCCCTCCGTCAGCTTCCGGAATACACACCGTAGATTTGGTTTCCAATTGCATATGATAAATCCTCTGGGTACTAAATGTTCTCTCTACTATCTCATCTGCTTCCTTAAAACCTTTCTCGATATCACCCACTTCAACACCACGCTCACAGGCTATATTTTTTTTGGTTTCTACCTTTTCTTCTCCCAGGTAAACATGATCATATATCTGAGGTGCATCTGTTTTTATGGCTTCTTCAAGATTGATGAGTGGTTCCCATTTTTTACCCCATTCTACCTTTATCTTTTTTAAAGCTGCAAAGGCTTTTTCTTCAGTTTCTGCAGCACAGGCAGCCACTGCTTCTCCTACGTGACGAACCTTGTCTTTTGGTAAAACTGTTCTATCGCGATAGGTCTTATCAGGGATGCTAACTATGCGTTCATTATATAAAGTGTCCGGCACATCATCAGGGCCAATACAAATAGCCCCCATTTTTTCTGCCTCTTTATAATCAACGCTTTTAATTTCAGCATGGGCGTAGGGACTGCGCAGAACAACAGCAAATAATTGACCGGGAATATTTACATCAGAAGAATAAAGTTCTCTTCCGGTCACCTTACCTATATTTTTTATATCAAACCTTTTACCGATAAATTCAAACTGTTGCTTCTCCAACAAAACCACCCTCTTTTTAATAATAAACAATATTTTGTTTATTCACTTTTTCTCATTTTACAATATCATTCGAGCATCTACTACCTGTAAACCTTTTTCAAATACAAAGACAGGATTTAAGTCTATTTCACTGATCTCGGGATTCTCCTGGGAAAGCTGTGAAATTTTTAGTAATAGATCTTTAATAGCCTGTATATCTTTAGGTGCTTCTCCCCTTATCCCTTTCAATATTTTATACCCTTTTATCTCAGCAATCATCTCTTCGGCATCTCTTGCTTCTATGGGGAGGATACGGAAGGAAATATCTTTCAATACCTCCACAAAAATTCCTCCCAATCCAAACATAATGACCGGACCAAAATGAGGGTCTTGCATCATACCTATGATAATCTCTGTTCCTTGAGGAACCATTGGATATACTATTACTCCTGAAATTTTCGCCTTTTTATTATATTTTTTCGCTTTGGAAATAATTTCCTGATAAGCTGATATAGCTTCCTTTTCATTTATAATATTTAATTTTACCCCTCCGGCATCGGTTTTATGGATGATGTCCGGGGAGACAATTTTCATGGTAATCGGAAAATTCATTTCTTTGGCCAATCCGCTAATTTCTTCTTCGCTCTTGATTAATTTAAAATCAGGAACAGGAATTCCATATTCCCTCAACAATTCTTTTGCCTCTGTTTCCAATAAAGAGCGTTTTTCTTTTTTGGCTTTTTGGATAATTGTATGCATCTCTTACTCCTTGTTGTTTTAGCAATCTAGTTGTAGCGACTATTTTTATATATCTTCTGAATCACTTTTGCGCATCTCTCTCCGGTTTCATAATTAGGGATTCCATATTTTTTTAATTCTCTAATCGCCTCTTCTACTAATCTGCCAGCCATAAAATTAGCAAATATAGGAACTTTTATCACTTCTTTAATCTTTCCCAAAGCAGTGGCTACCCCTGTGGAATCCATAGTAGCAGTGGGAACAAAAATAGCAATGATAGCATCATATTCAGCGGCAATAGCTTGACTGACCCGGGCAAAATTTTCCGCTCCACCATAAGCCAGTAGGTCGAAAGGATTTCCCAGGGAGACATGAGGGGGGAGGACTTCTTTTAACTTATTTCTTAAACTTTCGGAGGGTTCGGAAACTATTAATCCTGATACTTCCAATTTATCGGTAGTTAATACTGCCGGTCCCCCTGAGTTAGTAACCACTCCGATCCTATTCCCTTTGATTTTTGGGTAATAAATCAAGCCCCGGCATAAATCGAACATCTCCTCTACTCCTTCTACTCGTAAAATACCGGCTTGCTTAAAAGCAGCATCATAGATTTTATCTTCTCCTGCCAAAGAACCGGTATGGGAAGAAGTAGCCCTCATTCCGGCTTTGCTCTTCCCTGCTTTAATAACTACCATCGGTTTCTTAAGAGCCGTTTTCTTTGCCTGGGTTAAAAATTTTCTTCCTGCTTCTAATCCCTCAATATAGAGAGCAATGACTTTAGTTTGATGGTCGTCTTCAAGATATCTGATTAACTCTACTTCATCTACATCACATCGATTCCCGTAACTTACAAATTTGGAAAAACCAAAACCTAATTCTTCGGCCATCATTAAGACCGCCCCGCCTAGGGCACCACTTTGGGTGATAAAGGCAGTTTCGCCCGATAATGCTCTTACTTCTATGCTGGCAAAGAGATTACAACCGGAGTTCATTATTCCCGCACAGTTTGGACCAATGATCCTCATACCATATTTTTTGGCTATCCTCTTTATCTCTTTTTCTTCCTTAAAATTGCCAACCTCGGAAAATCCGGCAGAGATTATAACGGCTGATTTTACTCCCTTGTTTCCTAAATCTTCTAAAAGTGAGGGGATAAATTGAGCGGGAATTGCAATGATCGCTAAATCAATTTCAAAATTTTTATAATCTTTATGGACATTTACACCGAATATCTGGCCGCCAACCTGGCTTATCGGATATATTTTCCCCTTAAATCCTCCCTCCACCATATTTTTTACTATTTCATATCCGGTCTTTCCTTCTTTCATTGAAGCGAAAATGGCTACCGAATGAGGGTTAAAAAAATTTTCCATGCTTTTCATTTGACCATTCCTTCTGCTATTTCGTAACCTGCACAAAAAGCAGCAATATTTTTATCCAGTTCGCGGTGAATATTTTCCCTTAATATAATCATAACCGATTCTTTATTAAATGAAGCGACAAAAGAGAGAGCGCCCAGCAAGACAATATTTTCTGCAATGGGAAGGCCTTTCTCTTTCGCTATTTTTGCGGCATCTATCCTGATTATCTTTGCTTTTGCTTTTTTAAATAATCCTACGATCTCCTCATCTTGAGGATACTTTTCGGGATGGGACATCATATCAATAGGATAGATCATTTTTCTATTTAAAATAACAGTCCCTCCCGGTTTGACAAATTCTAAACTTTTCAATCCTTCGGATAATTCCACTACTACTATTATATCAGAAGATAGAGGAGGAATCCTCGACCCAAACACCTTGCCTATCCTAACTTCACAATGAACCGGACCACCTCTCTGAGCCATACCCACTTCTTTAAAAAATTTAACTTTCTCACCTTTTTTTAATCCATAATCAGCAATAATTTGCCCTAATTTTATTACTCCCTGTCCACCTAATCCGATTAAATAAAAATTATTTTCCATCTTTTATTACCTCTATCGCCCTTGTTGGACAAGTTAATTCACATAACCCGCAGCCAAAACAGGCTGAAGTGATTTCCATATACGCTTTATGATTGGCGCTTTTAGGATGAAATGCCATCGCCGGACAAGCTAAAGAATTCAAACATATCCTGCATCCGGAACATTTATCTATATCGACTTTGCGCTGGGAGAATTTCACCTTTCTCCTTTTAGTTTGAAGGGCACACTCCCGACGAGAAACCACGACCGAAACTCCCGGATATTGAATTGCTTTCATTATTGCCTCTGTTGCTTTTTCTCCCTGATAGGGATCGACTATCTGAATATGTTCTACACCACAACCCTGACATATCTCCACAATATCGACTCTTTTGGTATTAACAGCTCCTTTTAATTGAAGTGTTCCGGGATTTTCTTCAAAACCGGTCATGGCAGTCCATCCATTATCTAAAATAATTATCGTTAAGGGGACTTTATGATAGACAGCATTAATAAGGGGAGGAATGCCGGCATGAAAGAAGGTAGAATCTCCAATAGTAGCTATCACCGGTTTTCTTATTCCTGCCCATTTAAACCCTTGAGCCAATCCTATACTCGCTCCCATAGCCACTTCAGTCCAACAGCTCTCAAAAGGTTTGCTCATGCCTAAAATGGTACATCCTATATCCCCGGTAATAATAATTTCCTCTTTTTTATATTTTAAATTCTTGATCGACCTATTCAGTGCAAAATAAGTACCCCGGTGAGGGCAGCCGACACAAAAAGAAGTAGGCCGTTTTACTTCTAATTCTTTAGCTTTTTCCAAAATATTAGGATCCTGCCCGGATTCGAGTTTTTTATTTAAAAGAGCCTCTAGGGCATCTTTTATTTTTTTAAAAGAATAATTACCTACCTGTGAAAGGGTATTATCAAATTTTCCTAAAATTTCTACTCTTGGGTTATTAAGATGGGCTATTCTCATAACCTCTGCTTCTACGAGAGGATCTAATTCTTCCAAGACCAGCACCCTATCTATTTTTTCTAAAAAAACTTTTATTCTTTCTTCGGGTAAGGGGTGAACCATCCCTATCTTTAACCAGGAGAGTTTTAGGTTATATCTCTTTAAAGCTTCCCGGAAATTTCCCTCCACCGCCCCGGTATAGATTACTCCATATTTATTATTCGGTTCAAAATGGCTTTCATTCACCTTAATCCCGGATTCGGTAATACAAGAATCGCTAATTTTGGAAGCTTCGTCCAACCTGCTAAGGGCATCCCGGTGTTGAGCCATACACCAGGCTGCTCCCGCTTTGGTATATTTGGCAATATCCCGTTCTAAGTGCGCCTCTCTTTTTTCTAAATTCAATTTTTTACCTATTTCCACATCAGAGGCCACATGGGAGATATCGGTGGTGGATCTTAAAAAAATAGGTCCACCGATTTTCTCTGATATTTCAAAGGCAAGTTTTACATAGTCTAAACACTCTTGCTGGGAAGCCAGATCGAGCATGGGAACGACCATCGATTTAGCATAATAGCGGGAATCTTCTTCGGGCATACCGGCGCTCACTCCCGGATCATCAGCTACAAAAATAACTAATCCTCCGCTGCAGCCGCTATAGGCAATAGAGGCCAAAGAATCAGCTGCTACATTCACTCCGGACATTTTCATGGTAACCAGTGCCCTTTTTCCCACCCAGGCAGCGCCGGCAGCGATTTCAAAAGCCACTTTTTCATTCGTGCTCCATTCTATGTGCATCCCCAATTCTTCTTTTTGAGGTAACAGGGTCAAGATTACCTCTGTCGAGGGAGTGCCCGGATATCCAGTTACAACTTCCACTCCTGATTCAATTATTCCTTCGGCAACTGCCTCATTACCGGTTAATAATTTTTTCAAACTCATTCCTCCTTCAGTAAGGGAAGAGTAATTGAGGCAGTGGGCAGCACTAATACTTTTGCCTCATCCCCATAATTTTTTAAAGCTTCATCCAAAACGGATTGAGCAGAATTTGCAGGCAACATTCCCATTTCAGTTATATCTTCGTCTTGAATTCCTTCTGAAATCAAATAAATTTTTGCTTTTTCTTTACACTTGGCTATTAAATATGAAATAACCCCAGAAACTACATTTTTCTCCGGGTGAGCCTTGATGCTCTTAATAATATCTTCGGGTGTTTTTTCTTTAAGATAATCGACAAAATCTTTTCCTCCTATTCCTTCATAACAGGGGGAAAGCATAATAATGGTGCTCTTCTCTTTAATGATATGTCCTATGGCTTCTAAGGTCTTGGAGGCTTGATGAAAACTAATATCCATGGGGTAACTACTGGCCAGGATGATATCCGCTTTTTCGGGAATTTCGACGCCGTAGATATCATTACATACCCTTACCCCCGCTTGATAAGCCAGGGTAGGATCCCCGGCAATGACTTTAACTATCTTGTTTTCCACATTCATAATGGTGTTGACTATCATATCTAATCCGATCATTTTGGCTGCCTCTTCCATTTCTTCCCGAACGGGGTTTCCTCTTGTTTTTCCCAAGGCAGCTTCTCCTGTTTCGACATAAAGATGGTTATGGCCGATGGTTTTTCTTGAGGATACCCCCGGTAAAATACTCTTTGCCCCTCCTCCATAACCTGCATATCGATGGGGGACTATATTACCGGTAGATATTTTTACCTCAGCTTGCACTACCTCTTTATTTACCCATAATTCATTTCCCCTCTTAGATTTCCCCAGATAAAAAAGGTTATTATCAGGGTCATGTTGACTAATCTTTACTCTTTTTAAAACCTCTTCACCTACCTTTTCTTTCACTTCTTCTTCGGTCATCTTTCTATGCTGTCCCCGGGCAATGATTACTTTTATATGATTATCGGAAATACCTCCTTTATTTAATTCATCCAGTATGGGAGGGATGAGCAGCTTATCAGGTGTAGGCCGGGTAATATCGGTACAGATCACCACTGCGCTATCTTTTCCCCGGGCAATTTTAGGAATGGTGTGGGAACCAATGGGATTTTCTAACGCCTCTCGAATTGCCTTATTATTATCTTCAACGCCTGCTACATCTTTTAATAAACAAATTTTTAATAAATTCTTGGGGGGAAGTGTGATGGGTATCTTTTCTTTTCCGTAAGGGAGAAGGAATGTTTTCATAAATTTTACCCCTTTTTTATTTTTTGAATCCTTTGGTTTTTGATAATATTTTTCGATAAAATGATAAGTATTTATTAATTATAGCAATAAAGGGATAGAGAAAAAATCTCTATCCCTTTATTGCTATTCCTTCGCTCTATTATATACCATACTTAGCTTTGAGCTCATTCCATTTTGGTGAACTCATTATCTTTGTTAAGCCTTCATTTAATAGGTTTAATAATTCAGTATCCCCTTTTCTTAAACCATAGGCATATCTTTCTTCTCCTGTTCCCCAGGTTCCAGCTTCCTTTAATCCTGGTCTAGCTTCCATTATTTGCTTAACCATGGTATCATCTTGAACAGCAGAATCGATCCTTCCATTTAAAAGGTCTTCTATAGCCAAAGTAAAGGTATCATACACTTTCATCTTTACATCTACACCATTTTTAATCAGGCTGTCTTCTATCCAGTTGGCTCCGGTAGTACCTCTCTGAACCCCTACTGTATGTCCCCCGCTCAAACCGGTAACGATATTCAGATCAGAATCTTCACGCACTACCAAAGCCCACTTGTGTTCATAATAGGGCATAGTGTAAGCAATAACCTGTGCTCTCTCTGCGGTCACAGACAACCCGGAAGCAATAAAGTCAATCTTTTTAGCATTTAGAGTAGGGATGATAGTATCCCAAGCGGTAGGTTGATGTTTGACCTCAAAACCCATCTCTTTAGCGATCCAATTGACTACTTCTACATCAAATCCTGCAGGGTTACCTTCTTTATCTATATAGGCAAAAGGCGGAAAATCGGGATCAATACCGTTAATATAAGTCTTTTTTTCTTGAGCCTGGCCGATAAGGATGCCTCCGATTAACAGAGCAAAAGTAAGAACCATAAAAATATTTACTACTATTGATTTATTTCTTTTCATTTTTTTTATACTCCTTAATAATTTATTAGAACTTTTTAAAATTATAAGAAAATTTGATTCTCTCTCTCACCTCGCTTTCTTTTTTAAAATTATTCTTTTTAAACAGTCAAGCATGTCTTCTTTCATCCACTAATCTAATATAAACAGCTTACCCTAATCCGGGAATTTTTAGTTTCTTTTCCATTATAGCCAGAAATTTGCTCACTAAAGAAACCATTGTTAGATATATAGTTCCTATTACCAAAAAAACTTCTGTATATCTGAAATAACGAGTTGCAATAATCTTTCCTGCTCCGGTCAGTTCTATACAGGTAACCATAAAGGCTAGTGATGAATATTTTACTAAATAGACAATCTCATTAGAGCAGCCTGGGAGAGCCCTTCTTAAAGCTTGCGGAAAAATAATGTAAATGATCGCTTTAAACTTACTCATCCCCAAAGCTTGGGCAGCCATCATTTGGCCGCTCTTAATTGATTGAATAGCTCCCCTGATATATTCGGAATGATAAGCTCCGCTGCATAGAACAAAACCCACCACTGCCGCTGCAAAAGGAGAAAAGTATATGCCTATAGAAGGCAGTCCGTAATAGATAATAAAGAGCTGTACCAATAAAGGGGTGCCGCGAAAAAAAACCGTAAAACTGGCACACAAAAAGGATATTATTTTATTTCCGTATACCCGTCCCCCGGCAATTAAAATACCTAAAAGTAAGCCCAAGGGGATAGAAAAAACTAATAATTTAATAGTAACCCAGGTTCCTTCTAATAAAGGAGGTAAAACTATATCTTTAATAAAATAAATTGCATTCATTTTTTTTCTGCTGACCTTCCGTATAATTCGGTTATCTTGTAAAGAAATTTTCGGGTACGTTCATGCTTGGGATTGGTAAAAAGCTTATGAGGAGACCCCTGATCTATAATTTTTCCATTCTCCATAAAGATAACTTCATTGGCTACCGAACGGGCAAATCCCATTTCGTGGGTCACTACTGTCATGGTCATCCCGTTTAAGGCTAATTTTTTTATAACCTCTAATACCTCACCAATTAATTCCGGGTCCAGTGCTGAAGTGGGTTCATCAAAAAGTATCACACTGGGGTCCATGGCTAATGTCCGGGCTATAGAAACTCTCTGTTTTTGCCCTCCGGAAAGTTGAGCTGGATATAAATAAGCTTGTTCTTCCAGGCCTACTTGTTTAAGCCCTTCTATGGCTTTTTGTCTGGCATTATCTTTCCCCATGCCCTTTACTTTAATCAGTCCTATTTCAACATTCCTTAAAGCGTTCAGGTGATCAAATAAGTTAAAGTCCTGAAAGACCATGCCAATCTTCTGACGAAATTGATTGATATTCTTTCGGGTATGAGTTACTTCTTCGTTCTCTAACCAAATCCGTCCCTTGTCCGGAATAGTCAATTGATTTATACATCGTAAAAGGGTACTTTTTCCGCTCCCTGAAGGACCGATAATAACTTTGGTTTCACCCCTTTTTATTTCAAAAGACACTCCTTTAAGCACTTCCACATTGCCATATTTTTTATAAATATCCTCAACTCTTAAGACAATAGCTTTGTCTTCTTGCATCTTTAATAAATCCCCTCTCTTTCGGTTCCATAGCCAGGAATTCTTACCTTCTTCTCTAATAAATTAAGTAACTTTACTCCTCCGTAAGTTAAAATAAGAAAAATCAAAGCACAGGTAAGAAAGATCGGCATAGGTTTAAAAGTCCGAGTAGCAATAAATTTTCCCCTGGTCATTATCTCCATTAATCCTATGGCATAAGTAACCGCTGAATCTTTTAAAATTATAGAATATTCATTAGACCATCCGGGGATAGAAATTCTCAAGGCCTGGGGTAAAATAATATGCCAAGCAGCTTTGGTTCTACTCATTCCCAAAGATAGAGCAGCCAACATCTGCCCTTCGCCCAGTGAGTGAATAGCTCCTCGAAAAATTTGTGATTGATAAGCGGCGCTTCTTAAGCCCAACACTAAAATACCGGCAGTAAAAGCCGATAAATCAAGACCTAAAGCCGCAAACAGTCCGAAATAGAAAAGAAAAAGAAGGACTAAGACGGGAAGTCCCCGGAAGAACCAGACATAAAACGAAATCAAGCCAGCACTGTACTTATGGCCATAAGCCTGGCCAATAGCCATAGGAATTCCTAAAGTTAATCCCAAGGCCAGAGCTCCTCCGACTAATCCGATAGTTACCAGAGAACCTCTTAGTAAATAAGGAAGAGCTTCATAAATGGATAAAAAATTTTCAGCCACAATTAACCCTCATTTGTTAAAATTAATACAACTTAAATGACCCTTGTCTTAATTAGCTTTAATTATTGGTTCAATTATTAAAACTCGTTTGTTCTTTTAGTTTTTTTATTATTATAATACCATTAATAGGATATAAAATCGAAAAAATCTGCTTGATAATTGTAAAATATTTTAATCTTTTATCTTTTTAGATCATAAATAACAACATCCGCAGTACTTCAAAATAGTCATCGGATTCAAATAGCAGATCAGTAGAAGAGATCTGCTCCATCCCGGGATAAAAAGATGCTCTGAATGCCTTGGTATGATTTTTAAATGATAATTTTACCTGAAAGTGCTCGGGTAATTTTATCTGACACTGATCAATATTTCCTTTTAATATTGATTCTACCCCCTCTCTAATTCTTTCCACCGCCAGCGTGGGATGGATACTGATAACTGAATTGCCTATGCCTTTATTTACTGCTACGGTTTTAATATGTTCATTTAATCTATTCGCTTCCTTACAAATTCCCTCATCTCCGCTTACAAAAACTACCGGTACCTCCATAGTAGCAGCAGCAAAACTATGGATTAAAAATTCGCTGGCATATTCCCCGTTTAACTGAATATAATTATAAGTACGGGAACTGAGGGTATGAGATAGTGGATTAGAGCTTGAACTAGCGAAAGAATGATAACCGATCATCAATACAGCTGTAAATGATCTGTCCAATTCCTGGACCATTGAAAAGGGATGTTCACTCCAACCCCGAACAAGTTTAATCCTTTGTGGCAGATTAGCTGCAATGAGATTTCTCCCGGTATCGTGAGCATCTTTAATCCAAATTTCCTCTGCTCCTGCTTTTATTGCCCCTTCACATGCGGCCTTAACTTCATCGGTCATCTGTTGGGCAAATTTTTGGTAATCAGGTTTTGATTTTTCAGTTTCATCCCAATGAGTAATACCGGTAATTCCTTCGATATCAGCGCTAATATAGATTTTCATACTAATTCTCCTTTAAAATTATTTCCCTTCGGAGTTATTATTTATCAATATAATTATAGTATAATTTTCTTCTTTTGGAAAATAATAATTTGGTAAATTTTGGTCCTTAAAAATTCTTTTTCTTTGTGTTATAATAAAATTAATAAAAAATAAAGAAGGAGGGGGAAGATGAACAATAAAAAAGAGGAATTTAAACTCTCCGGAGAAGATATTATCGAAAAAATTAAAGAAGTTATTAAAGAAGGAAATGCCCGAAGAATCATTATTAAAAATGAAGATGGCGAATCCGTTGCTGAATTTCCTTTGACCGTAGGCGCCGTAGGAGCCCTTGTTGCCCCGATATTGGCTGCTGTGGGCGCAATAGCTGCTTTACTGACCAAATGCACTATTGTAGTTGAAAAAAAATGAAGGTAAAATTAATATTTTAAGACTTTTAAAAAGTTTTGGGAATAAAGATTTTACGCATATGTTCTGATTTTTGCATCAAACTTTTTATATAAGTAATTTCATCTTCTTTTATTTCCGGTATTTTTGCTATTTCTCGAGGTTTCCAGCCTTTTTCTAAAGCCAATAAAATTAAATCCATATTTTGGTATGAAATGCCGGTTATCCCTTCATCTTCGGCAAGTCCCGGAATTATATCCGGTGAAGGAGGTTTATTGATAATTATAGCGGGAATGTTGAGATAGCGGGCAAGCTCTTTTACCTGGGTTTTATACAAATTGAGAAGCGGCATAATATCCGTAGCATCATCACAACCGTGCTTTACAAAAAATCCTATTTTGTATTCACTCTTATTGGCTGCCCCTACTACTATTCTATTTTCCCTTTCACCATAAAAATAGAGCAATAACATTCTCAGGCGGTGTTTTGTCCGATAATAAGCATTCCCTCTAGCTAGATAAGAACTGAATTCTTTGTCCTTAAACCCTGTAAGGCTTTCCAAAAAAGTAAACTTCCCGGTCTTTCTTTCGTAAAAATGAAATGCTTTTTTAATTAAAGGACCCTTTAATTTCCCCAAAGAAATAAGTTTATCCAGGGGCAAGAGCTTATAAACCCCAAGCTTTTCAAGATAAGGGGTAATATCAATTAGTTTTGTTTCGATGTTTAATTCACGGGCAAATTGTAGAGCATCTTCGGTATGCTCTTTTTTTGAATCTTTCTCCGGCATAACCAAGGCGAAAGTTTTTTTCGCACCAAGTGCCCGCACACACAAAGCGGCAATTACTGCCGAATCGATTCCCCCGCTTAATCCCAATATGGCTCCCTCTCTTTCTAATTTTTCCACATATTCCCTAATGAAACTTTCTAAATAAAGAGCCATTTTCTCAGGATTAATCTTCATTTTAAATTTTAATTTTTCTAAAAGATTGTCACTCATTAGCTTTAACTATTTTTGAAATATTTTAAGATTAATAAAAAATCTCTCTGATAAGGCTATTCAAATTTAAATCCCTTTACTTGGAAGAGTTTTAAACAAACCTCCACTACCTTTGCTTCATAGAGAATGCCTTTATTTTGAGAGATCTCTTCCAGGGCTGCATCTATCCCTAAGGCAGGCCGGTAGGGACGGTGAGAAGACATGGCCTCTACTACATCAGCCACTCCAATTATTTTTGCTTCCAGAAGGATATCCTCCCCCTTGAGGCCTTGGGGATACCCTGAACCATTTATTTTTTCGTGATGTTGAAGGACAACTTGGGCTACTGGATAGGAAAATTCTATATATTTTACGATATCATATCCCATTTGTGGATGTCCTTTAATTAAACTAAATTCTATATCAGATAGTAAGGTGGGTTTACTTAAGATTTCAGTAGGTATGCCGATCTTCCCGATATCGTGGATTAAAGAAGCTATTCTTATTCCTTCAACCTTATCTTCGGGAAGTCCCATCTCTTGGGCGATACAGATAGCCAATTGGCAAACCCGCTGCTGGTGACCGGAGGTATAAGGGTCTTTGGCTTCGATGATCCTGGACATGGTGTCAATAGTTGCATTCATGGTTTTTTTCAGTCTTTCTTCGGCTTTTATTCGATGGACAATATCCTCCTTCAGTTCCTTTGTTTTCTGTTCCACTTGTTTTTTCAATATTCCATTCAAGGCAAATATAATCGAAAGAACCGTCGCGCTCAATAGAATTATGAAAATAAGGATTATCCAGAATATTTCTCTCTCGAATATAGGTTGGCGTTCAATAGATATCCACTTTTTCAAAATCTCTTTCTTCTCTTTATCTGGAATCCTTCGGAGAGCTTTTTCCATTATGGAGTTTAAAAGAGGCCAATCTTTTCTTGTGAGTATGGATAGTTTTGTATAATATCCGGTTTCACCTGTTACATGAAGATTGGTAATTCCTTCCTTTTCAATATAATAGATAACTACTGGCAAAGTACCTACCATGGCATCTACATCACCACTTGATACTTTACGAAGTCCCTCTATTATTGAGTCTACAGGAGTTATATTTATTTGAGGATGATGCAGAGTAAAGAAATCCTCCCAGACATATCCGGAGACTATTGCTACCTTTTTACTATATAATTGTTCACTGGATTTAATTTCCGCGGAATCTTTGGTGCAAATAATTACTCCGGGAAACTCTAAATAAGGAGACGAGAAGAGCATATAATTTCCTCTTTGGGGAGTTTGGGCGGCTGCAGGAAGCATATCAACTTCTCTATTTTGAGCTTTTTGCAAGACCTCTTCCCAATCTTGACAGTAGACAACTTGAAACTCGATTCCTAATTCATTTTCAATTATTTTCATAAACTCGGCAGCTATTCCGACGTATTCCCCCTCTTCATCGGTATATTCGATCGGTGGAAAATAAGGATCAGGTGCTATCTTGATAGTTTTATGTTCAGAAAGCCACTGTATTTCTTCTTCGGTAAGTTCTATTTTTTCTGCCCAGGAGATAGAAAAAAATAAAGCAGTGATAATCAAGACACAGATCAAGCAAAATTTTATTCTATTTATCCGTTTCATCATGTCTTTTTTTCCTTACTTTATCTTCATACATATTTTCATCGGCAATTTTAATTAATTCTTCTATAGATAAAGGATTAGAAGGATTATAACAGGAAAAACCTAAACTAAAGCCAATTTTATAGGGTGCATTAAGATTTTTATTAAATTCTTTTAATTTATTATTTATTCTTTTTTTGATTAGAGGAACATCACTAAGGGAGCTATCGGGAAAAATCAATAGGAATTCATCTCCTCCCACGCGGCTAATGATGTCCACCTTTCTTAAATTTGATTTAAAGAAATTTACTGCCTCATTTAAAGCCTTATCACCCACTTTATGGCCAAAGGTATCGTTAATATATTTAAGTCCATCCAAATCAATATAGAGTAATAAGATAGGGATTTTGTGGCGCTGGGCAGTCTTGATCTGCCGTTCAAAAAGACTCAAGCCGTATCCTCTGGCATAACATCCGGTAAGAACATCAAAATAGGCTAATTTTTCCAATCTTTCTTCCAGCATTTTTCGTTCAGTGATATCAATGTAAGTGGCAATCAATGCTTTTATCTGCCCATCAATTTCTATGGGAGCAGCAGATATGGAAACGGGGAAGAACGTGCCGTCTTTCCTCTTCCTTAAAGTCTCATAATTAAAATAACCTTTTAATGATCTTTTGGTTAACTTCTTTCCTTCTTCCACTTTTGCAGGATTGTGAATTATTCCGCTATCGATATTTTTGCCTTTTACCTCTTCCAGTTGATAGCCAAACAATTTCGTAAAGCGGGGGTTGATGTTTAAGATATTGCCTTTTTCATCCATATATACCAAAGCTTCAGGGCTATTTATAAAAAGATTGGAAAACTCCTGCTGACTTTCACGTAAGGTCTCTTCGGCTTTTTTGCGTTCAACGGCAGTAGCCACCTGTTCAGAAACAAATTCCATAAGCTTAATATCTTTTTTAGAAAAAAGATAGGGTTTAATATATCTTTGAACTACCATAGCTCCTATTGTTTTATTTTTTACTTTTAAAGGAACTCCCAGCCAGTGAGTGTTCGCGGTCACTATACCAACATGCTCTAATTTAATATTTCCCTCATTTCCCATTTTCTCAATCTGTTTTTGATTGACCAGGAGAGATTGACCGTACTTTATTACATAAGCAGTTAAATTATTTGTCTGGCTTAACCTGCGAGTAGGTAAATCATTGTCTTTTTCATCTTTGTGATAAGGGAAAGACATTTCATCTTTTCCAATATCAATTAAAGCAATAAAAAAATTTGTTGCATCTATAATATTATTTAGTTCTCGATGAATTAGGGGGTAGAGCTGGTCAAGTGAGATGGTAGAATTGGTAGCTTTGGAGATATTGTATAAAACCTGATGGAGCTGCTCATCTTGCTTGCGTTCAGTGATATCTCTGTACATCCCTATCGTCCCTTGAACCTTATCGTCAAGCATCACCCTGGAAGCAGAGATAGAAACTGGGAATAAGGTTCCATCTTTCTTCTTTCGAATGGTTTCATAATTAAGATATCCCTTAGATATGGCTATCTCAACTAAATCTTTCCCTTCTTTTCTTTTATTCGGAGGGTGAATCATGCCATCATTGATATTTCTCCCTTTAATCTCCTCCAAAGTATAGCCGAAAAGCGCATTAAAGCGGGAGTTTATATTTACAACATTGCTTTCTCCATCTAAATAAACCAAAGCTTCGGGACTATTATTAAATAAACTTATAAATTCTTGTTGACTTTTCTTTAAATTGTCTTCAGCTTTTTTCCGTTCGGTAATATCCTGATATAAGGCTATGGTTCCCTGAACCTTTTTATCTATAATTACCGGGGCGGAAGAAATAAGTACCGGGACTAAAGTGCCATCTTTTTTCTTTCTAATGCTTTCATATTGGGAAATACCTTTAGGAGTCATTCCATTCTTGGTTAATCTTTCTCCTTCGGCTGTCCTATTTTTGGGATAAATCATTCCTTCATCAATATTTTTGCCTTTTATCTCTTTTAAAGTGTAACCGAATACTTGGGTAAAGTAAGGATTTATATTTAAAATACGACCCTCTTTATCATGATGCAAAGCGGCAATTGGGCTGCTGTTAAACAGGCTGGCAAACATTTTTCTGGCTTTTCTCAACTTTCTTTCTGCTTCCTTCCGCTTTGTAATATCACGTACAAAAACAATAAGTCTTGGTTTTCCTTCAATACGGACAATTTTGGTAGCAATTTCTGTGGGGAAGATAGAACCATCTTTTCTCTTGCTTATTCGAGGAACAAAAATGCCCTTGGTGGTTTCCTTGGGAGTAATAATCTTGGGCAGTTGCTTTGAAAACTCTTCGGGAACCAAGTTTTTTATGCTCAGGCCGATCATCTCTTTTTTAGGATAACCATATATCTTTGCTCCGGCTGTATTACATTCAAGTATACGTCCTTCCACTGTCTCGATAAAAACACCATCAGTAATACATTCCACCAACATTCGATATTTTTCCTCATTCTCAGTTAAGGCTTCCTCTATCTCTTGATGGTGAATTTCTGATTTTTCCAATTCAGTAATTTTCTGGTTTAATTTCCTTAATTCTTCTATTAACTGCTCTTTGGTTTTTTCTTTATCTTTCATATGTTCCATTTTATTCTTTTAAGGCTTACAGTTTTTAGCCTTCTTCCTATCCCCATATAGAATTATATGATTTGCAGATTTTATTGTCCCCTGCTCCTTACTTAGAATAAGCCTTTTTAGTAGGAGGTGTAATTGGTTTTTTATAAGGCAAAGGGATATACTGAACCGAGGGACGTTTTCCTGGATTTTGAGGATAAAGGTCCATCAATTCATAAATTTCTTTGGGCATTTCACTGGACACACATAACCCTAATTTCTTTGCTTCTTCAAAGGTAATGGGATAATCATGGGTCCAGCGGCCTTCCGTCAGAACCTGAGTAAGCTTCTCCGCTTTTTCCCTGCTGCAACTATTTTCAACCAGCAGTTTTTTCACAAATGCCCTAACCTGTCGAATTGCCTTCCTGGCGATATCAGCTTGAATCATGGTTTCATCATCTATTTTATTCTTATCCTTCTCTTTTAAAACCTTTAAAATTGAGACTGCCGGATATTGTCCCAACTGGGGATCTACTGGTCCTAAAACAGCATTTTCATCCATCACAATTTGGTCGGCTGCCAGAGAAACCATGGTTCCCCCACTCATGGCATAATGGGGGATAAACACTGTCACTTTAGCCTTGTGTCTTACAAGGGCTAGAGAAATCTGTTCAGCAGCTAAAACTAATCCACCTGGTGTATGTAAAATAATATCAATCGGTAAATCCGGATCGGTTAACCTTATCGCCCGCAACACGGCTTCGGAATCTTCAATATTGATATACCTTACTAAAGGTATGCCTAAAATGCTCATTGTTTCTTGACGATGAATCAAGGCAATTATTCTTGATTTTCTATTTTTTTCAATTCGATTAATTAAAGAAATTCGAGATGTTTCCAGAGTTTTTTGCCTTAACCAGGGAGTTAATAAAGAAAAAATAAAAAATACCCAGAAAAACATACTTAGATATTCCATCTAAAACCTCCTCTTTAGCTATTCTTATAT
>DSEL01000065.1 GCA_011056645.1 Candidatus Atribacteria bacterium | reverse complement strand
GATATATATATAGTTAAAGATAAAACGAAAAAAGAAGTATTTATTCCGGCTATTCATGATGTCATAAAAGAAGTTAATTTAGAAAAAAAGAGAATAATCATAAATATGGTAGATGGATTAATATAATGAGTAACTGTTTGGAAATCGATATATTAACTATTTTTCCCAACATGTTTAAAAGCCCTTTTTCAGAAAGTATATTGAATAAGGCTCAAGAACAAAGATTGATCAAAATAAATCTCATTGATCTTAGAGACTTTACTTTGGACAAACATAAGACTGTAGACGATTATTCCTATGGTGGCGGTCCTGGAATGGTATTGAAACCTCAACCAATATGGGACGCCGTAGAAGAGATAAAAAAAAACAAATCTTCATTTCCTTTAAAAATTATTATTACTTCTGCACAGGGGAAGATTTTTAACCAGGCAATGGCGAAAGATTGGTCGAAAGAAAGTAGATTATTAATCATTTGTGGTCGCTATGAAGGTATAGATGAGCGGATACTCCAGCTTCTTGATGCAGAGGAAGTATCAGTCGGAAACTTCGTGGTAAGCGGAGGAGAATTGCCAGCTATGTTAATGGTAGATGCAGTTTCGAGGATGGTTCCCGGAGTAATAGGAAAAGAAGAATCTATAGTCAATGATTCATTTTATAACGGATATCTTGATTATCCTCATTATACCAGGCCTGATGATTTTAAAGGTCTTAAAGTTCCGGATATATTGCTTTCGGGTAATCATAAAGAAATTGAAAAATGGAGAAGAGCGCAGTCTCTATTAAGAACTTTAATTAGAAGGCCAGAGATTTTTAAAAATATAAAATTATCAAAAAGAGAGTTAACTTTACTCAAAGAATTTGAAAAAGATTTTATAGAATATTTTAATAAAAAGGCAGGAAAAAAGAGGATAAAAATAGAAAAAAATACCTAACCTAAGATATGTAAAAACGTATAGTAGATAATTAGAAAATGTTATTAAAAAAATATTCAGGAAGGATGATTTTTATGATAGATTATATTAGACAATTAGAAGAAGAACAATTAAAAAAGGAGAATAGCGACTTTGTAACTGGTGATACAGTCGAAGTTTATCAAAAAATTATTGAAGGCACCAGAGAAAGAGTGCAGATATTTAAAGGGATTGTAATAGCTAAAAAACATGGTGGAAGCAAAGAATCATTTACAGTAAGAAAAATATCCAAAGGGGTTGGGGTCGAAAAAATATTTCAACTTCATTCACCGAATGTAGCAAAAGTAGTAGTTTTAAAAAAAGGGAAAACCCGAAGAGCAAAATTATATTACTTAAGAGATAGGATTGGAAAAACTAGCAAAGTTAAAGAAAAAAGATAATTAGATGGTGCTTGAAGTAAAAGATAAGAAAATAAGAATAACCCAACCCATTATTTATAATTATCAGAGAAAAATTAAAAAGTTATATGCAGAAAGATTAAGGATCTATAAGCTCTATAGCTATGAAAGCCAGTTAAAACTTGAAGGATGCTCTTTAGTTGCCGGAATAGATGAAGCAGGCAGAGGATCATTGTCCGGGCCCGTAGTGGCTGCCGCAGTAATTTTGCCCTGCCAACTATTTATTCCCAATGTTAAGGACTCTAAAAAGTTAAATCCAAACCAAAGAACAGAATTATATTTTTATATCTTAAATAAGGCAAATGACGTGGGAATCGGAGTTGTAGAAGCTAACATTATTGATCAAATAAATATCGCTCAGGCTTCCTTTTTGGCAATGAAAAAAGCTATTTTAAATTTAAAAAAAGTACCTGATCATTTATTAGTGGATGGCTTTAAAATTCCCCAACTCAATATTTTTCAAACGCCACTAATCAAAGGGGAGGATAAAAGCATTTCGATTGCTGCTGCCTCTATAGTTGCTAAAGTCTATAGAGACAATATTATGGTACAATATGACCAAAAATACCCGCAGTACCTTTTCAAAAAGAATAAAGGTTATGGCACAAAAGAACATTTAGAAGCCCTATTTAAATATGGTCCATCAGAAATACATAGAAAAAGTTATAAGAGAGTGGTAAGCTAACTGATGAAACAAGAAATTAGTCATTAATATATTAGTTATCTGGTAAACTAGTTAGTGTAAGAAGATATGACCTGAGTTGTGCCCCTACTTCTTTACCTTCTCTTACATTTTTTTAAACAACTAAGCAGATAGCTAAATAACTAATTAACCATTTCTTTACAATTATATTATAAATATTATGAAAATAGATGATGATTTAAGATGGAAAACCTAGGAAAATATGGTGAAAAAATAGCTTCTAAATATTTAGAAGAAAAAGGTTACAAGATTAAAGAAAGAAATTTTCGTACCTTCTTGGGAGAAATAGATATTATTTGTGAGTATAAAGAAAATATCATTTTTGTAGAAGTAAAAACAAGACGTTCTGGTCGGTATGGATATCCAGAAGAAGCAATCAATCTTAATAAACAACGGAAAATAATTAAAAATGCTTTATGTTATTTAGCTCAATACAATCTTTGGGGAAAAAAATATTGCTTTGATGTAATATTGATCAGTATTTCTAACCATCAGGATCTAAAAAGGTTAAAACATATCAGGAATGCATTTTATCTTAACGATAATCATGCTTTTTAATTGTTTATTCTAATACAATACTCGATATACAGTAGGTAATGCGAGTTACTATCCACCAAAAAAGTAGGTGTTTTTTTGCTATCTAAATTATATAGTGCGGCTATATTCGGAGTAGATGCTTTTATGGTAGAGATCGAAGTGGATATTCATCCCGGATTGCCTTCATTTAATATCGTAGGATTACCCGATACAGCAGTTCAAGAATCCCGAGAAAGAGTTAGAGCTGCCATAAAAAATTCTGAGTTTGAATTTCCCATGCAGAGGATTACCGTAAATCTTGCCCCTGCGGATATCAAAAAAGAAGGACCTATTTTTGACCTATCCATTGCTCTGGCAATATTAGTTGCCAGTAAGCAAGTTGAGCCCTTTCTGTTCAATGAATATCTAATAATGGGTGAATTATCTTTAGATGGAAGCATAAAACCGGTAAACGGATTACTTCCTATTGCTTTGATGGCAAAAAAAATGAGTAAAATAAAATTGCTTGTTCCCAAAGAAAACGCTAAAGAAGCAGGAATAATTAAAGAATTAAAAGTATTTCCAGTTAATTCACTTTATGAAGTAATTGAATTTTTAAATAATAGAATATCTATTAATCCAATATCTGTCGATTTAGAAGAAATTTTTAAATTAAGCGAAACCAGTTTGTTAGATTTTTCTGAGATTAAAGGACAGGAACACGCCAAAAGAGCTTTCGAAATTGCGGCAGCGGGAAGTCATAACATTATCATGATTGGCCCACCAGGTTCGGGAAAGACCATGCTTGCACGCAGACTTCCCACTATCCTCCCTTCTTTAACTTTGGAAGAATCGATAGAAATTACCAAATTGTATAGTATTGCGAACTTACTTCCACCAGATATCCCTTTGGTTACGGATAGGCCTTTTCGGGCTCCACATCATACTATCAGTAATGTTGGATTGATCGGAGGAGGTAAGACACCCAAACCCGGAGAAATTAGTTTGGCGCACAATGGTGTTCTATTTTTAGATGAATTACCGGAATTTTCTCGAAGTGCTTTAGAATCTCTACGTCAACCCCTGGAAGACGGTATAGTCACCATATCACGCTCTTTGAGTACTATTAGTTATACTTCCTCTTTTATGTTAGTAGCTTCTCTAAATCCCTGCCCTTGCGGCTTTTATGGTGATCCGGTTAAAGCATGTACTTGTAGTTCGTCTCAAATTGTTAAATATCGTTCAAAAATATCGGGACCACTATTAGATAGAATTGACATTCATATTGAAGTTCCCCGAATAAATTGTCGAGAAGTTATGGAAAAGGATTTTGAAGAAGATTCTTTTACGATAAGAGAAAGAGTAGAAAGAGCAAGGAAAAAACAAAGGGAAAGATATCATAAAGACAGCATTTTTTGTAACGCACAAATGTCAAAAAGGCAGATTAAAGAATTTTGTAATATTGATAATAATGCTAAAAATTTACTATACAAGGCAATGGAAAAGCTAAATTTAAGCACCCGGGCTTACGACCGTATATTAAAGGTAGCTCGAACCATAGCTGATTTGGAGGAATCAAAGAAAATAGAAATTTCTCATTTGTCAGAAGCAATTCAATATAGAAGTCTTGACCGTAAATTATGGTTATACTAGCAATGATCAAAGGTTTTAAAATATACTATTTTAGATGAATAGGATGGTGATTTAATTATGATAAAAAAATTAGCTCCATCAATCTTGGATGTAGATTTTACTTGTTTGGGTAGAGAATTAAAAAAAATAGAACGTGGAGGAGCAGATTTACTTCACTTAGATATAATGGATGGAAATTTTGTACCCAATATTTCCTTTGGTCCTAAAATAGTAGAATCAATTAAAAAAATAACCTCTCTTCCCTTAGAAGTTCATTTGATGGTAGAAAAACCTGAAAATCATATTAAATCATTTGTTAATGCCGGTGGAGATATTATTATTGTACATTATGAAACATCTAAACATCTCGACAGGCTTATCCAAACCATAAACGAATCTGAGGCAAAATCCGGTATCGCTCTAAATCCGGCAACACCTTTATGCCTTATTAAATATTTAATCAATAAAATTGATTTCTTATTATTAATGACAGTTAACCCGGGTTTTGGCGGGCAAAAATTTATTCCGGAGATGATCGATAAAATAGAAAAGGCAAGGAAAATAATAGATAACCAGAAAAACTTAATCATTTTAGAGGTTGACGGTGGAATAAATTTAGATAATATTTCTGCAGTAAGTAAAGCTGGAGTAGATATAATGGTGGTTGGTCAAAGCATAACTAAAAGCAAAAATCCAGAGATAACCATAAAAAAAATAAAAAAGATTTTAAATCAGAGCCGTTAATCAATAAATACTAACACATAGTATTTAGCTTATAGCGTTTAGATTTGGTTATACAGTTAGTTGGCTATAAGGGGTGCCTGTAAAAAATCTGTTTTTAATTATTTTTGAAAATGAACTTGTTACTGGTTATTTATTACTTGTTACTATGCATTTTGTACAAGATAGGAGTAGTCATTTTGAGAAAGCCTGTTGTTGCGATTATAGGAAGAATAAATGTCGGGAAATCTACCTTATTTAATAGAATTATTAAAAAGAGGACCGCTATTGTAGAGAACCATCCTGGGATTACTAGAGATAGAATATATGCAGAATGCGAATGGAAAGGAAGGCAATTTACTTTGGTAGATACCGGAGGCGTCGATTTTATAAAAAGAGAGGAAATGCAAAAAAAAATAACCGTACAAACAGAATTAGCTATTGAAGAGGCGGATTTGATAATATTGTTGGTCGATATCAAGGAGGGGATAAATCCGGATGACTTTAAGGTAGCAAAAACAATTAGGGAAAAAAATAAAACAAGTATCTTGGTTGCCAATAAAGGTGATGTAAAGGGGAGCGAATTAAAATTATATGAATTTTACGAATTAGGATTCGGAGAGCCTTATATTATTTCGGCAGAACACGGATTAAATGTTAATGATTTGTTAGATAGAATAGTTTCCTACATTTCAGAATTAAAAACAGAATTAGAAGAGGAAGAGAGTATAATAAAAGTATCAATTCTGGGGAAACCCAATGTAGGAAAATCGAGTTTATTAAATCGCATTTTAGGTGAAGACAGAATCATAGTCAGCGAATATCCAGGTACTACAAGAGATGCCATTGAAGTAATTTTTAAACATAACTCCTTAAGATTATTGTTTATTGATACCGCTGGCTTAAGGCAAAAGGCGAAAAAGAAAGAAGATGTTGAATTTTTCAGTACACTGAGAACTTTAGACGCGATACATAATTCAGATATCGTATTATTAATACTGGACTCTGCTCAGGGAGTAAGCACTCAAGATAAAAAAATTGCAAATTATATTCAAAAAGAAAGAAAAGCCTGTATTATTATTCTGAATAAATTTGATTTAATTAAAGAGAATATAGATAGAAAATTATTTATAGACGAGGTAGAATATGAATTATCCTTTTTAAAAAAATCGCCCATTATAATGACTTCTGCTCTAACCGGTTATAATATTGATAAAATTATTTCCAAGATAAAAGATGTTATCTTACAATATAGCAAAAGAATACCTACTCCGGTATTGAATTCTTTTATCAGTGAAATTATTTCTAAAAATCCTCCAAAGTATGTAGCAGGAAATACTCTTAAAATTAAATACGCTGTTCAAACTGGAGTAAAACCACCTAAATTTCTATTATTTGTAAACAATCCTAAATTAATGTATACTTCTTATCATAAATATTTAGAAAATAAATTTTATGAAACCTTTGGTTTTGAAGGTTCGCCGATAGTCATTAATTCAGCGAAAAAAGAGGGGAGAGAAAGATAGCATGAAAATTATTTTAGTTATTATAAGCTGTTATCTTTTAGGATCAATTCCTTTTGGTTATATTGTAGTTAAATTGTTTAAGAAGGTAGACATAAGGGAATTAGGGAGCGGTAATATAGGTGCAACTAATACACTTAGAATATTAGGACTTCCATTAGCTTCTTTGGTCGCAATTGGTGATATAGGAAAAGGAATTTTTGCTATCTGTTTGGTAAAATATCTAAATCTCGACACTCCATTAATTTTAACTATTGCCGGATTTGCCGTAATATGTGGTCATGACTGGTCTGTATTTCTCAGGTTTAAAGGAGGGAAAGGGATCGCAACTACCTTAGGGGTTATTTTTACTTTAAATCCAACTATATCAATTTTAGCGGTAATAATTTGGGGAATTGTATTAATAGCCACAAGATATGTCTCCCTATCATCTATTTTTGCCTTAATTACACTTTTTATTTTTAACATATTATTAAAACAGCCCTATGAATACATTATATTCAGTGCAATAGTTATGATTCTCGGTATTTTTAAACATAAAGACAATATTAAAAGATTAAGATTAAAGAAAGAAAGAAAAATCGGAGAGAAGATCAAAATAGATTAATTGTTACTGTGATATCAGTTATTCGTAAGTAATAGGATAAATGGTTAGTATCCGATATCCATTAGTCAGGAGTCATAGGAATATAAAATTACTTCGCAAGTAATATAGTCTTGTAATTGAAATAATTTTGAATGCCGGATTCTGTCCCCCTATTTTTCTTTTTTAATCAATTAACCAGAAAGCCAAATAACCATATATATTAATGTATGAGCAAAAACTCTGCATGCTTTAGGTTATTTTGTACCAGATTTTCGATACAATTTAATTTTGATAGAGGAAATATGTCAAAAGTCATAATCAGTGATGTACAAAATAATAGGATACCAGAAATAATAGAAAATATTTTTGAAATATTTGGAATAAAAGAGAAGGTAAAAGATAAAATAATTTTAGTCAAACCAAATCTTTTAGGAGCATTCCCTCCGGAGAGAGGGGTCACTACTGACCCAAGAATCATTTCTGCTATTGTTCAGGAATTAAAAAAATATAAACCTAAAGAAATAATAGTTGGAGATAATTCCGGGAGTATTCATTTTGACCCCTTAAAAATAGCAAAAATTACCGGAATATTAGATGCCTCTTGCGGTTGTTATAGTAATATTGCCAAAGAGATAGTAAAAGTAAAGATAGATTCACCCTTTATTAAAGAATTATTTATTTCTAAGATAGTTAAACAGGCTGATTATATTATTAATGTTCCAAAATTTAAAACTCATGGTTTAACTACTATTACTGGAGCTCTAAAAAACATGTTTGGTATTATTCCAGGAGGAAAAAAAGCTAAATTACATACTTTTTCTCGATCCATTAAAGAATTTGCTGAACTTTTAATAGATATTTATCAAATAAGAATACCGGATTTAAATATCATGGATGCTATAATTGGTATGGAAGGTCCCGGGCCTACTAATGGAAAAGCAAGAATTATAAATAAAATATTAAGCAGCGATAATGGCGTCTCCCTGGATTCCATTATGGCTTCTATGATGGGGATTAATCCTAATTCAATTGAGTTATTACAGGTAGCTAAGGAAAGAGATTTGGGGGAGACAAATATCTCCAATATAATTATTGATGGAGAATTAAAAGTAATTCCAGGGTTTAAAATCCCAAATAGTGGTATTTTAAATTTTATAAGAAAAGCAGCGGTTCCTTATGCTTTTAGTTTTGCATCAGTTAAACCGATAGTTGATCATCATAAATGTAAAATTTGTAAAAAGTGTATTGAAGTATGTCCTGCTTCAGCAATGAATTTGACCAATAATTTTCCTGAGGTGGATAGAAAGAAGTGCATTTCTTGTTTTTGTTGTGATGAGCATTGCCCTTATGGGGCAATAATATTGCCTTCCTGGCCGCAAGATATATTTCAACGATTAAAAGGAAAATAAAAAATACAAAAAATATTTTCAAGGAAAAAAAATGAGTAAATATTTAGTGATAGTAGAATCGCCTACCAAAGAAAAAACCCTAAAAAAAATATTAGGCAGGGATTATATGATTAAATCGAGCAAAGGACATTTAATTGATCTGCCTAAAACAAAATTAGGAATATCTATTGAAAATAACTTTCAACCAGAATATGTGGTTATTCCTAAACAAAGAAGAATATTGAAAGATTTAGAGGAAAGCACCAAAGGCAAAGAGAGGGTTTTTTTAGCTACTGACCCGGATAGGGAAGGTGAAGCTATGGCTTGGCATATTGCCCAAAAACTACAGGTAATAGAAGGGAAAAGTAGGGTTTACTTTAATGAAATAACTGAAAGAGCTGTATCCCAAGCTTTTGAAAAACCAAGGGAAATTAATCTTAATATGGTTAACTCTCAAAAAGCAAGGAGATTATTGGATAGACTGGTAGGTTATAAGATTAGCCCGTTATTATGGAAAAAGATTGGTAAAAAATTAAGCGCAGGAAGGGTGCAATCAGTAGCATTACGTTTAATATGCGAAAGAGAAGAAGAAATTGCAAAGTTCAAAATAGAAGAATACTGGACTATCAATGCTTTATTTAAAAAAAAGGAAGATAAAAAGGCAGAACCTTTTGAGGCAAGATTATTTTCAATTAAATCTAAGAAAACAACGATTAAAACTAAAAAAGAAGCCTTTGAAATTTGTCACGAAGTAAAGAATCATGATCTCTATGTTAAAAATATAACTAAAAAAAAGGAATCGAAAAACCCGTCACCACCGTTTATTACTAGTACTTTACAGCAAGAAGCATTTAATAAATTGAATTTTCCCATTAAAAAAACCATGTTAATAGCCCAACAATTGTATGAAGGCATCACCTTGGGTAACAAAGGAAATATCGGTTTGATAACCTATATGCGGACTGATTCGATAAGAGTATCCGATGAAGCAAAGAGTGAAGCAAAAAAATATATTGATGAACATTATGGTAAGGATTTTGCCAAATCATCTCAAAATATTAAAAAAGTGAAGAATATGGCAAAAAACATAAAGATTCAGGATGCTCATGAATCTATTAGACCAACTTATATACTAAATCATCCGGAATCGATTAAAAAATATTTAACTATTGACCAATATAGATTATATAACTTGATCTGGCAAAGATTTATAGCAAGTAGAATGAAAGCTGCCTATTTGGAGAAAATTTCTGTAGATATAGAATCAGGATATTATATCTTTAGAACTTCAGGCTATCAGATATTGTTTAAAGGATATATGATCCTATATGATCAAAATAATCAAGAATTAAATAAAATTCCTGATCTTAAAGAAAAAGATCAACTCCAGTTGTTAAAAATTGAATCAAATCAATCCTTTACCAAACCGCCTCCCAGGTATACAGAAGCCAGCTTAGTAAAAAAATTAGAGAAAGAAGGGATAGGACGACCAAGTACTTATGTACCAACGATTAGCACCTTACAATATAGGGTTTATGTTAAAAAAGCAAATAAAAATTTTAAGCCTACGGAATTAGGAATTACTGTAAACACATTTTTAGTTAAATATTTTTCTGATATTATAAATATTGCTTTCACTGCGAAAATGGAAAAGCAGCTTGATGAAATCGAAGCGGATAATAAAAAATGGGAAATAGTTTTAAATGAGTTTTACCAAGCCTTTTCCCGTGACTTGGAAAAAGGGGATCAAGCGAAAAAAATTGAAATACCAAAAGTATTTAGTGATATAATTTGTGATCAATGTGGCAGCAAGATGTTAATAAAAACTGGGCGTTTCGGAAAATTTTTAGCATGTTCAAATTTCCCCCATTGTAAGTACACAAAACCTTATTTAGATAAAATTGGCGTACCTTGTCCGGAAGAAGAATGTTCAGGCGAGATTATTAGAAAAAAAACTAAAAAAGGAAAAACCTTTTATGGATGTAGTAATTATCCGAAGTGTTCTTTTGTAACCTGGAGTAAACCCGTTGATAAAAAGTGCCCCCAATGTGCTCATATTTTACTAATAATGAAAGATAGGAAAGATGGCTTTTATTATAAATGTAGTAATTCTGCTTGTAATTATAAAGAATTTATTAAAGAAGATAAACAAAAATCAACTGAAAACAGCAAAAAGCTTAATGAAAATAAGTTATCAGATTAGGAAAATAAGCTCCCCAGCAAAATTATAAAAGAGAGAAGTGCTTTAAATTGAAAGGAAAAATAAATTTATATATTACTTATCTCAAGAATGAAAAAAACTATTCACCCAATACTATTATTTCCTATAAAAATGATTTATTGCAGTTAGCAAATTATTTTAAGGACTTTAAAATCATTCAGGGAGATACTATAAAAGATATTAACCGCAGTATCCTGCGAAAATATATTGTATTTTTAAAGAAGTGCAATTATTCAACAAGAAGTATTGGTAGAAAAATATCTACTATCCGTTCTTTCTTTAAATTTCTATTAAGGGAAGGTATATTGAAAATTAATCCGACTATTAATTTATTTACACCCAAAATAGATAAAAAATTACCCTTTTTTTTATACTTACAAGAAATTAATAAACTTATTGAAGCGCCGTCTGCTCATACAATATTGGGAAAGAGAGACAGGACAATCCTTGAATTACTTTATGGTACTGGGATGAGAGTCGGAGAATTGGTAAATTTAACTATTCAGGATATAGATTTGAATGAAAAAACAGTTAAAGTATTCGGAAAGGGTTCAAAAGAAAGAATTCTTCCCTTAGGCAATCCAAGTATAAAAGCCATACAGGAATATATTACTTGCAGAAATTTGTTCATAAAAGATGAATCTATTTTAGAAGGTGACTTAAATATATTTTTATTAAATCGTTTTGGAGGAAGACTTTCAGCAAGAAGCATACGTAGAATTATTATTAAATATATGAAAATAGCGGGTTTAAACAAAAAAGTAAGCCCTCATGTTTTAAGACATTCATTTGCTACGCACCTTTTAGGAGGCGGAGCGGACTTACGTTCGGTTCAGGAACTTTTGGGGCACGAGAGTTTATCTACAACTCAAATATATACTCACATTACCAAAGAAAGACTAAAAATAGTTTATGATAAATCTCACCCTAGATCTTAATAAAAAAGCTTAAAAAGGAGATAAAAAAGATGTTTAAAGGTACTACCATCTTAGCGATAAAACATAAAGGAGAAGTCGCTATTTCTGGTGATGGACAGATAAGCATGGGTAATACTATCATGAAAAATAATACTAAAAAGATTCGAACACTTTATAATGGTAAAATACTTACTGGATTTGCCGGAGCAAGTGCGGATGCTATGACTCTATTTGAAAAGTTTGAGAAGAAAATAGAAGAACTTCATGGGAATTTACCTAAAGCAGTGATTTCTTTAGCTCAAGAATGGCGAACAGATAAAATATTAAGAAAGCTAGAAGCCATATTAATTGTTGCTGATAAAGCACAAATATTTATAGTTTCCGGAACTGGTGATATAATAGAACCGGACGATAATATCGCTGCCATCGGATCGGGTGGTCCTTATGCCTTAGCTGCAGCAAAAGCTTTGGTTAAGTATTCAAATCTATCCGCTCAGGAAATAGCTTTAAAAGCATTGCAGATTGCTGCATCAATTTGTATCTATACTAATGATAAAATTACAGTGGAAAAGTTAAAATAGAAAATAAAGGAGGACCTAAAATTGATTAATGATTTAACCCCTTCACAAATTGTTTCCGAACTTGATCAATATATAGTTGGGCAAAATAATGCCAAGAAAGCAGTAGCAATTGCTTTAAGAAATAGAATCCGAAGGCAGAAATTGCCTCTGGAGTTAATAGATGAAGTGTCGCCAAAAAATATTATAATGATCGGTCCTACCGGAGTTGGAAAAACGGAAATCGTTAGAAGATTGTCAAAATTAGTAAAAGCACCTTTTGTAAAGGTGGAGGCAACAAAATTTACCGAAGTAGGTTATGTAGGGAGAGATGTGGACTCCATAATAAGAGATCTAACAGAAGTAAGCGTTCAATTAGTTCGTAAAGAATGGGCAAGCAAAGTTGAAGAAAAAGCAAAACAATTAGTTGATGAAAAAATAATAGATTGTTTATTTCCCGTATCAAACAAAAGGAAAGAAGAAAGAGAAAATTTTATAGATAGTTCGATATATTCTGAAACAAAGGAAGAAGAAAATAATGAAACGGTTGATATTATAACTAAACAAGAGGAAAGAGAAATAAGGTTTGAAAGAACTAGAAGTAAATTTAAGGAAAAATTAGAAAAAGGGGAGATCGAAAATAGAGTAATTGAGATCGAGGTTGATGAAAATATTCAACCGACAGTAGAAGTTTTTTCAAACTCAGGAATTGAAGGAATGGGAATCAACTTTAAAGATATTCTGGGTAGAATGTTTCCTCAAAAAAGAAAAAAACAAAAAGTTACCATCGCAGAAGCTCGTAAAATATTGCTTTATAATGAAACTCAAAAGTTAATCGAAATGGATGAAGTAATTCGAGATGCTGTTAATAAAGTGGAAAATTTGGGAATTGTTTTTATTGATGAGATCGATAAAATTGCTACCCAAGAAAAATCTTATGGACCAGATGTATCTAGAGGAGGAGTACAAAGAGATATATTACCCATTATTGAAGGTTCAACAGTTATGACCAAATATGGAGCAGTAAAGACCGATCATATTTTATTTATAGCCGCCGGTGCTTTTACTACTTCAAAGCCTTCCGATTTAATACCTGAATTACAAGGTCGTTTTCCTATTAGAGTTGAATTAAATATTTTAAATAAAGAAGATTTAAAAAAAATATTAACCGAACCTTGTAATTCGCTAATAAAACAATATGTAGCTTTGCTTGCTACCGAAGGTTTAAAAATAAAAATTGCCGATGATGCGATTGACGAGATTGCTGAAACCTCTTTTTTAGTCAATGAACAGACAGAAAATATTGGAGCAAGAAGACTGTATACTATTTTAGAAAAATTATTGGAAGATATTTCTTTTAACGCTCCCAATCTAAAAAAGAAGAAATTTATTATTGATAGAAGTTATGTAAAGAAAAAATTAAACAGTATTGTGAAAAATGAAGATCTAAGCAGATATATTTTGTAAACCGATAATTGACCAATTCACCAATTTATAGATTTACCGATTAATTTAGTATTAATGAATAGTAATTCGTACTGTCAATTGTGTGAAGAGAACCCGATTTTAGTTATCGATAATTATTTTATTAAAATTTTTGCTATTATGGTTATGTTTTATGCTAGTTTTTCTTAACAGAATACGAAATATGATATAGCTAATACTGTATTTATTTTCTTGATTTAGAAAAAAAACTGTGTTATACTATCTTTGATTTTATGGGTGTTGTGTTGTATTAAAATTACAGCATTTGTAATAATTCTAAAATGAAGTAAAAAATAGAAGTATAAATTATAAAAATGAAAACTGGAGGGTAGTAGATGAGTGTAATTTCAATGAAACAATTACTAGAGGCAGGGGTGCATTTTGGTCACCAAATGCGTCGATGGGATCCCAGAATGAAGTCATATATTTTTACAGAAAGAAATAATATTTATATTATTGATCTTCAACAGACTGTAAAACTAGTCGAGATTGCTTATGATTTTATAAGAGAGATATCTAGTAATGGCGGTAATATATTATTTGTAGGAACAAAAAAACAAGCCCAAGAAGCCGTTAAAAACGAAGCAGAAAGGTGTGGCATGTTTTATGTGAACTATAGATGGTTAGGTGGAATTTTAACTAATTTCAATACGATTAGAAAGAGAGTAAAAAGACTTCATGAACTAGAAGAAATGGAAAGTAATGAAATGTTTGAAATTCTTCCTAAAAAAGAAGTAATTAGTTTAAAAAGAGAAAAAGAAAAGCTCGAAAAAATATTAAGCGGAATCAAAGATATGGAAGAGCTTCCGACAGCAATATTCATAGTTGATCCTAAAAAAGAGAAAATTGCCGTTGCCGAAGCCATTAAACTTTCTATCCCTGTAGTAGCCATTGTGGATACAAATTGTAACCCGGATGAAATTGATTATGTAATTCCGGGAAATGATGACGCTATTAGAGCAGTAAAACTAATTTCATCGGTCATTGCAGATGCAGTTCTTGAAGGAAAGAAATCAACAATTGAGAAAGTTATTGAAACAGTGTAAAACATAATATATATAAAGGAAACAAGGAGATAGGGATGAACATTAATGCTCAGATGGTTAAGGAATTACGAGGAAAAACAAGTGCTGGAATGATGGATTGTAAGAAAGCTTTAAAAGCAACTGAGGGAAACATGGAAAAGGCAATGGAATATTTACGTAAAAAAGGGATAGATGCTGCTGCTTTAAAAGTTAAGCGGCAAGCATTAAATGGAAAAGTAGAATCCTACATTCATTTATACGGTAAAATAGGGGTTTTGGTCGAAATAAATTGTGAAACGGATTTTGTTGCTAATACCGAAGAATTTAAAGAATTCGTGAAAGATATAGCGATGCAAATTGCTGCTTTAAACCCTAAATATATTTCCAGAGATGATGTTCCAAATAGTGTAATTCAAAAAGAAAAGGAAATATTTTTCGCCCAAGTTGAAAAAACAGGTAAACCTGCTCCCATTATTGAAAAAATTGTGGAAGGTAAACTGGAAAAATATTTCAAAGAAATTTGCTTAAAAGAACAACTATTTATTAAAGATAATAACAAAAATATTAATCAATTATTATTAGAATTAATTTCTAAATTGGGCGAAAATATAGTAATTAAAAGATTTGCCAGGTTTCAACTGGGCGAGGAAATTTAAAATTATTATGCCACATATCATATATATTATATAGCAAAGAAGATAAAATCTTAGAGGTATAAACCAGGCGCCAGAACAATCCGTTTATCATGAAAAGATTGGTAATATATTAATATAAAGATATGATTCTCATTGTGCCTGTAGGAAGTCGTTATGAATTAATAAATACTAACTAACTATTAATTATCACGGCAAAGGATAATAATTATGAAAAAGCCTAAATATAAAAGAATTCTTTTAAAACTAGGTGGAGAATCCCTATCAGGAGAAAAAGGCCGTGGTATCGATATACAAAAGATTAATTTCATTGCTAAAGAAATTTCCGAAATAAGAGAATTTTCAGTACAAATAGCAGTGGTAATTGGTGGGGGAAATATCTTTAGGGGTCAAGAAGGGAGCGAAAAAGGTATCAATCGAGTTTCAGCTGATTATATGGGAATGTTAGCTACCATAATTAATGCTTTAGCTCTTCAAGATTCTTTAGAAAAGTTAGGTATTGAAACAAGAGTGCAAACTGCTATAGAGATGAAAGCAGTCGCAGAACCATATATCAGAAGGAAAGCAATTAGGCATTTAGAAAAACACAGGATAGTAATTTTGGCGGCTGGAACTGGGAACCCTTACTTTACTACTGATACTGCTGCTGCCTTAAGAGCAATTGAACTAAATGCAGAAGCAATTCTTAAAGCTACAAAAGTCGATGGCATATATGAGTCCGATCCATTAAAAAATACCAAAGCGTTAAAATTTAATAGTTTAGGTTTTCTCGAGTTCTTAAATAAAGGTCTAAAAGTTATGGATGCAACAGCCATTACTTTATGCATGGAAAATAATATTCCTGTAATCGTTTTTAATTTCAATACTACTGGAAATATCAGAAGAGTCGTATTTGGCGAAAAAATAGGATCAATAGTACAGGGAGGATAGATATGCTGAAGAACTTATCAGATGAAACAAAGATTAGGATGGAAAAAACAATTATATCATTAAGAGATGAATTTACTCATATAAGGACCGGAAGAGCTTCTTCAACACTGGTAGATCGGATAAAAATTTCTTATTATGGTACCTTAACTCCACTAAAACAAATAGCAAATATTTCTATCCCAGAATCAAATTTAATAGTAATTCAGCCTTGGGATAAAAATTGTCTATCGGAGATTGAAAAAGCTATATGGAAATCTGATTTAGGGTTAACTCCCTCCATCGATGGTAATGTTATTCGACTTATCGTACCGCCATTGAACGAAGAAAGAAGAAAAGAGTTAGTAAGACTGGTAAAAAAAGAGGCAGAGAATGGGAAAATAAGCATAAGAAATATCAGAAGAGAAGTAAATGATTCAGTAAAAAAAGAGGAGAAAGAAAGTAATATTTCAGAAGACGATAGTAAAAAATATCAAAATGAAGTACAAATATTAACTGATGAATATATAAAAAGTATAGATAAATTATTAGAGATTAAAGAAAAAGAAATAATGGAAGTATAAAAATCGTTTTGATCATTTGATAAAGAAAGGAGAGTTCGAGTGGCTTATAAAATTACTGATGAATGCATCAAATGTGGCATATGTGTTGATGAATGTCCGGTAGAAGCTATTTTTGAAGGAGAAGAAACTTACCTAATTGATAAAAATAAGTGTACCGATTGTGGAACTTGCGCTGATGTTTGTCCAAATGAAGCTATCATAAAGGAATAAAAAAATATAACCCCCTTCACATTTTATTATATATTAATCTCATTTTTATTTAATATATCTTTAAGGGGGTTTTTTTATAGGTGACAATAAATTATTAATAATCAAAATATAAAAAATAGTTTATTTTATAAGAATAAATTACCCCAGCATCTGGCTATAATCATGGATGGAAATGGACGGTGGGCAGAAAAGAGAGGGTTGCCTCGTAGTGCCGGTCATAGGGAAGGTGCAAAAGCAGTTAGAAAGGTGATAGCTAATTGCTTAAATATGAACATACCCATCTTAACGATTTACGCTTTTTCTACGGAAAATTGGAAAAGGCCTAAAAATGAAGTAACCTACCTACTAAAATTATTGGAAAGAGTATTAGGGAAAGAAAAAGCAAACTTGATTAAAAATAATATAAAAATAAATTTTTTAGGAAGACGAAATGATCTACCTAACTCACTTAATGAAAAGATGAATGAATTAATTGAATCTACCAAGGAGAACAAACAACTTATTTTAAATGTTGCTATTAATTATGGCGGAAGAGCTGAAATCACTGATGCAATCAAATCTATAACACAAAAAATAGTAGAAAAAAAGTTAAATATTGAAGAAATTACCGAAAACACGATAAGAAAAAATTTGTATACATATAATCTTCCCGATCCCGACCTGCTTATTAGAACAGCGGGTGAAATGAGGATTAGCAATTTTATGATCTGGCAAATAGCTTATTCTGAACTTTGGGTAACTCCTATTTTATGGCCTGATTTTGATAAAAACAATTTAATAGAGGCAATAAGAAATTACCAAAAAAGAGTGAGGAAATATGGAGGAAAAACATAATAATTTTGTAAAGAGAACTGTCACTATTATTATAGGGATATTTATTGCCTTCTTAACCATATTTTGGGAAAGATTCCCTTTTTTCATCGTAGTAATCATCATATCTTTGCTTGGCTTAAAGGAATTATATAGTATGGCCAATAAAAAGGGATATAGACCGTTATATCTACTAGGCAGCACACTCGCTTTATACTTTATTATTAGGGTCGATACCATTTTCTGTTTAAATAGCGCTATTGAAAATATAATTATTAGTTTTTTTATTTTAACAACTTTTATATATCAATTATTTAAAAAAGATTATTCACGGGTATTGGCCGAGCTATCCATTACCATTTTTGGGAGCATTTATTTAGGATATCTGCTATCCTTCATACTAAAAATAAAAAATTTACCAAATGGAAACTATTATCTTATTTCTCTATTGATTATTACCTGGGCCAATGATACCGGAGCCTATCTTATTGGTACTAAATTTGGCAAAAATAAAATATTTCCCAAAATAAGCCCTAAAAAAACCATTGAAGGATCGATTGGGGGAATTGTATTTTGCCTCGTTATCACATTTTTCTTAAAAAACTGGTTAAATTTTAATGTTAAAGAATTACTTTCTCTAGGCTTGATTATTTCAATAATAGCACAATTAGGCGATTTATGTGAATCAATATTGAAAAGAGGTTCGGGAATTAAAGATTCAGGAAGCTTGATCCCAGGTCATGGAGGAATATTAGACAGTCTCGATAGTCTGATATTCACTGCACCCATATTTTATGGTTATCTAATTTTATTCATTTTAAATTAATAAAATTTTTTGAAAGTAAGAGATAGAATCATGCAAAAAAAAATAGTGGTTTTAGGCTCAACAGGTTCGATAGGAAAACAAACCTTAGAAGTTATAAAAAAATATCCAAACGAATTTGAAGTATCAGCTATAAGCGGTTGGGAAAACACAAATTTTATTAAAGAGCAGATAAATATTTTTAAACCCAGGGTAGCAGTAGTCAAAAATGAGTATATTGCTAGAAAACTAAAAAAAGACTTAGAAAACTCGAGCACTACTAAGCTATTATGGGGAACTGAAGGATTAATAGAAATATCAACCTTGGATGAAGCTGATATTATTATAGTGGCAATAACAGGAGTAGCCTCTCTCATACCAACTTTTGAAGCTGTAAAAAAAGGAAAGGTAGTTGCTTTAGCTAGCAAAGAAGCAATGGTCGTAGCGGGTGAATTATTAATTAATGAGGCAAACTTAAGAAATACAAAAATATTACCTATAGATAGTGAGCACAGCGCAATTTTGCAGTGTCTGGATAATGAACCAAAAGAATGTGTCGAAAAGATCATTTTAACTGCTTCTGGAGGTGCGCTTTATGATTTTACCGAAGCTGCCTTAAAAAATGTTTCAGTTGAAGATGCACTAAATCACCCCACCTGGAAAATGGGGAAAAAGGTTACTATTGATTCTGCTACCTTAATGAATAAAGGGTTAGAGGTAATTGAAGCAAAATGGTTTTTTAATATACCGGCGAGCAAAATAGAGATAGTTATTCACCCTCAAAGTTATGTACACTCAATGGTTCAATTTGTTGATGGTGCTATTCTGGCTCAAATAAGTGAACATGACATGAGGATTCCTATACAGTACGCCCTATTTTACCCCCGTAGAGCGATTAATAACTTTCCTCGATTAGAATTAACCAAAATGGGGCAACTAACTTTTAAAAAACCATATTTTAATAAATTTCCTTGTATCAAACTTGCTTATCAGGCATTAGAGATCGGGGGAACAATGCCAGCGGTATTAAATGGAGCAAACGAAATTGCAGTTGATGCTTTCTTAAATAATCAGATAAACTTTTCCTCAATTCCTTTAATTATTCAACAAACCATGAAAGAACACCAACCAAAGCATAACCCAAATATCAGTGATATCTTAGATACAGATTACTGGGCTAGGGAGAGAGCTTTGGATTTTTGTATAAATATAAAATAATTAAATCTTTCTAAGTATTTAACAAAGGGAAATTTCAACACGAGAGAAGAGAAAATGCTAATGGTTAATTTAATAACAATTTATTTAATTTGGGAGTAAAAATGTTAACCGTAATTGCTTTTATATTTGTTTTTAGTATATTAATATTTTTTCATGAGTTAGGTCATTTTATTGCCGCTAAATCTTCCGGAGTAAAAGTATATAAATTTGCTTTTGGTTTCGGACCAAAAATATTAGGATTTATTAAAAACCAAACAGAATATCTAATATGCTTGATACCTCTCGGTGGCTATGTAAAAATGGCTGGAGAAATGGGACAAGAAGATGATAAAGAAAAATTAGAAGAGGTACCCGAAGAGCAAAGATTTGATAAGAAATCATTGGGGATTAGAGCACTAATAGTAGGCTTAGGACCTTTTATGAATATTATTACTGCAGTTGTTATATTCAGTATTATTTTTTTTGTAAATGGAATTCCGGTAGTGACTAATTATGTATCAACAGTTGTTGAAAAGGGTCCAGCTGAACAAGCTGGAATTCTTTCCGGAGATAAAATTATAGCAATCGGCTCAATAAAAATGGAAGATCCCGATAAAATCGCCAATGTTATAAATAATAGTTCAGGAGAAGAACTGCAAATAACTTTGGATAGAGAAGGGGAAATCATTAATGTTTTTGCAATTCCGGAATATAATGAGGATTATAAAAAGGGATTAATTGGAATTACTTTTGGGATATCTGCCGAGAGGATTAATATTTTTAGAGCCTTTGCCAAGGGATTAATGGTCACTTTGAATATTATAACGCTAATATTCTCTAATACTTTGGAGATGATCACTGGAAAAGTTCCTGTTGAGATAGCAGGACCCTTAGGCATTGCTCAAATGACAGGAGAAGCAGCAAAATTAGGCTTCTTAAACCTGTTATATTTTACTGCAATTTTAAGTATATTTATAGGATTATTCAATCTTCTTCCCATACCCATCTTGGATGGTGGGCATATAATAATTTTAGCGATAGAAAAAATAAGAGGTAAACCTTTAGAAGCGAGAAAAATAAGCTTTATGTATTTAATAGGAATATCCATTATGGCAGCTATTTTTATCATTGCAACATATAAAGATATTTTAAGAATTTTTGTAAAGTAGAAAAGAAGGAAGTTATAGCAATGTATATGAGAAGACAGACCAGGATCGTAAAGGTAGGTAACTTGGAAATTGGAGGAGATGCTCCAATTTCGGTTCAATCCATGACGAATACTGATACAAAGAATATATCAGATACAGTATCCCAGATAATAAAAATGGAAAAAGAAGGCTGCGAACTTGTAAGAGTGGCTGTTCCGGAATTAGAATCATGTTACTCGTTACCGTTGATAATGAAGGAAATAAATATACCCTTGGTTGCTGATATTCACTTTGACTATAAATTAGCTTTAAAATCTATTGAACTTGGAGTAGATGGATTAAGAATAAATCCTGGGAATATAAAAAATTTAGAAAATCTCAAATTAATTATAAAATCAGCAAAAGAAAAAAATGTGCCAATTAGATTTGGGGTGAATTCTGGTTCGTTAGATAAAAATATACTGAAGATGCATAAAAAAGTAACCCCTGAAGCCCTGATAGAAAGCGCTAAGAATATTATCAAGATATTGGAAGAAGTCGACTATCATAATATTATATTCTCT
>DSEL01000064.1 GCA_011056645.1 Candidatus Atribacteria bacterium | reverse complement strand
TTATTATACCAAGAATAACATTATCTGAATCTGAATGCTTGGAACTATTTTTTTCTAATTCATTAATTAAAGAAAAATGTAATTTAAAAGCTGTGATAAAATCTTTAGAAAATAAACTAGCCATTCCGATTATATATTTTGCAGAAAAACCCATCTTTTGCCCTTCTATTTTAAACCCTAAAACTTCATTCATAACGGGAAAAAGATACTCTCTGGGAAATATTTTAGACATATCACCACTAAAAGCAGTACTAACAGGCTTAGGTATTAGATTATGTATAACACTAGCTTCTAATTTTAAGTAATAACATTCCTTTCCTTCATGCATTCTTTTTGCACAATGGCCAAAGACTAAAAAAGTACAATTGGTTGATTTGTGATATTTGATGCAATTTTTTTGTGGATTTTCTTTTATTTTTTTTGAATGGTAATTAGATAGGTTAATAACTTGAAATTGCTTATAACTTCCCGAATTAATTTCTTCTCTAATGCTGTCCATTAAATAATTTTTTAATCTTTCTTGGATTGGTTCATTTCCGCTGTGATTGCTATCGCGATTCCAATATTGCCCTTCTGATTTTTTTTATTTTAGTCGAAAGATCCCAAAATAGATATTCAAACAATACAATAATGGCAAGTAAGTAAAAATTTAGATCGTTTAAATATACTGATATTCCAGAAGAAAACCAAAGAAAAATAGTCCTAGTTATAACCGTAACAATTGCTATTGGATTTTGCCAATTATTAGTTAGTAAATTATTAAATAATTCTACTATTATATCTTTCATGTTTTTCCTAATTGTTAAAATATTGATATTTTAAAAAATATCATAGAAAAATTTAGATTCAAACTTTAACATTTGCTTTTTCTATTTTTATTTATATTTTACAAATTTGTATAATCTGCTCCCAATTCCCATCTTCCTGATAAAACCATAGATAAAACGCCATCACAAAAATAAACATATTTAATAAATATGATTTAAGAATTACTCGTCTCTCTTTTCAACCCCCCGCCAGGTTTCAAATACCGGCAAATTATATTTATTAGGTTTTTCTTTTGGTGTGTAAACAATCACATAATTCATATTTTTCCACCCAATAAAACCATTTCCTTCGCTGCATTCATAATAATTTTTTATCCAGGTTCCTGTATTTAGATAAAGGGATTCACGTATTTTTCCATTATCCTGCTGGTCAAGGAAAAGTGGTAGTTGTAAGGGAAAATGGGTATGTCCCATGACTATATATTGGAAGTTCTCGTTCAGACCATGGAAAAGTTTAATCGCCCCATCACTATCATTATGATCGCTTAACTTACTCATCATATATTCTATAATCCCTGATAGTTTTTCGAAGGATAATATTTTAAATTTCTCTAAACAAAAAATACAAGCTTGAATCATATCTACTGTGTCAAAGGGGTGATACCATTTGTCATGATGTTTGTACCAATTTTTTACAAATTTCAAATCATTAAATTCATTCATTATTTCATCTATGGTATCTTCAATGATATCTTTTAATACCATATTTTCTTTTACTTGAAAAATAAGCCATTTTAAAGTTGCCCAAAAAGGTCGAATGTTTCCTATTTCTTGAAAATTATATTTTAACCGAATTGAATCTTCACTACTTAGTGAATTTTTTAACTCAATATTTTTAAATAATTTATAAGGAATCTTGGTTAATATTTCTGTTGTAACAGGATCCCCAATCGGAACTGATCTATAATCTAAATCGGTATATGCAGGTCCTCCCTCATAATTGAATTTATCAAATATATGTCCATGTGTAGCATATACTCCATGTTCAATATTAGAAAAGTAATGCTCAAAATTTTCGGCATTATTAGCACGTAAACCTAGAAGCTCTATTACTTTTTCTTTCAATTCATCTATCATCCAGCATAACCTGTCGTGGTTTCCGGGTATATAAATCGTTTCAACATTGGTGTCTTTAAATGTATTTTCCAGATTTTGTTTGGAGAATAAATTGAAGGTATCTTGGTTTTTTTCAGCAATTTTATCTAATATGATTTTTGCTCTTTTTTTCATGCTTTCAGTATTGTTTCCCCAGGGCCTATCTTCTTCTTTTTCCCGGAACCATTCTTCAGCTCTAAGAAGATCAAATATGTCACCTAAAAATACTATCTTTAATTCTTTTTCTTTATTCTTGGTTTTTTCCGAATGCGTTTTAATATCTGATAAAAATAATTTAAAAGCAGATGTAGGAATGTTTTGTTTTCCGGCAGTTTCATCTACAAAGTGTAAATCGCTAATAAAAACTAACATACTATTTCCCCTTTTTTTATTTAAATATCCATTATAATTAATTCGACAAAGTTTTGGAAAGTCCTTCTTTTTGGAGGAAAAAGTTATTGGTTATTATAAAAAGTATTACGAGATTGCCACGGATGATATTAAATATTAATTGAATATCATCCTCGCAATGACAATTACTGGATCCCATTCCCCGATCAGGTTGAGGACAGGTTTCATGGGAATGACAGAGGGGGGCGGGAATGACAGAATGAAGCGCGGCAATGACAATATTTCGCAATGACAATACTCCCCTATATTTTTAAATAAATTTATATTAAAATGTATTAAATAAAAAGGGTTTTTTGATTTAAATGGCGAATTATTATTATATAGGGTTAAGAAATATTTAATTAATAGGTAGACGTGGAGGTTGAGATTGCCACACTCCCTATGGGAGTTCGCAATGACATTTTTAGGGAGAGAGAGATATATGGAGATGGAGAAATAAAAAACTTTAAAATAGAAAAAGACCCGGAATTAGAAGATTTATTGGCCAAATGTAAGAAAAAGGGAATGAAGTTCGGATTGGCTTTGGGTAGCGGTTCTGCCCGCGGCTTGGCGCATGTGGGAGTTATTCAGGTTTTAGAAGCATACGGCATTCCCATTGATATGATTGCGGGTACCAGTATCGGTTCGGTCATTGGTTCTTTATATGCTTCCGGTGCTTCAATAGAACATCTGGAAGAAGCAGCTTTATCGATGAAAATAAGCAAAACCTTGTTTTTATTGGACCCTGCTCTACCACATTCAGGTTTCATTAAAGGTCACCGCGCAGAAGAAATTTTAAAAACCATTGCTTTAAAACATAAAACATTTGATGACCTGAATATACCGTTTGCTGCAGTAGCAACGATTATTGAAAACGGAGCAGAAGTGGTGATTAACCAAGGAAAAGTAATTGATGCTGTAAGGGCAAGCATTTCCATTCCCGGTATATTTACACCGGTAAAGTATCAGGATTATTACCTTGTGGATGGAGGCTTGGTAAACCCGGTTCCGGTGGATGTGACAAGGAACATGGGTGCAGATATCATTATTGCAGTTAGTTTAACTAAAATAATATCCCGAACCATTACCTTGAATATGAATAACGCTGCAGACAAGATAGAAGATGTAAAAGTTAAAACGAAAGATTCAAAAATAGAATTAAAATCAATCATCCATCAGAAAATTACAGAGGCAAAATCATCCTTCAAGACTCCCGGCATCTTTCACATCATTAGCCAAACGATTGATATTATGGAATCAAAAATTATAGAAAGATCACTGGAAGGAGCTGATATCGTCATTGTTCCTTTTGGCCTCAAAGGTATCCATGACTTTGATTTTGATAAAGCAGAAGAGCTGATTAGAGGGGGTATTACTGCTACACTGATTAAAATACCTGAGATCAAGGCAGTTATTAAAGCAAAATTAAAATAAAAAAAGAATATTTAGTTTCGTTTTTAGTGAATTTATTAGAAATGGGAGGAGAAAAAATGTCTAAAAATATTTTTAAAATTATCTTGCTTTTTATTTTATTATTTTGTCTGTCGAATTTTACCTTCTTTATCTATGCGGATACCACAAGCGAAGAAAGAGTAGAAAATACTGCTATTGATCTAACTTATGCTGAAATGGAAGCTCAATTTGTTAATAATGTATTTATCACTAAAGATGACGAATTTAAGGTAGTGGTAGAAAAGGATTTAGAATTGGAAGATTTGTTGGCCAAGTGTAAAAAAAAGGGATTGAAAATTGGTCTGGCTTTGGGGGGCGGCTCGGCACGAGGATTGGCCCACGTAGGTGTTATTTTAGCACTTGAAGCCTATAATATTCCTATCGATATAATCGCCGGCACCAGTATTGGTTCAGTGGTGGGATCTCTTTATGCTGCCGGAGCTTCTATTAACCAGTTGGAAGAAGCTGCTCTCTCGATGAAGAAAAGCAAAACGCTTTTCTTAATAGATCTTGTCCTTCCTCATTCAGGTCTGATAAGCGGCGAAAGAATAGAAGAAATGTTAAATGATTTATTTTTAGAGGGTAAAACTTTTAATGACCTCAAAATTCCTTTTACAGCTGTAGCTACAGAAATAGAAAGCGGAGCAGAGGTGATCTTAAATCAAGGAAAACTAATTGATGCTGTAAGGGCAAGTATTTCCATTCCCGGTATATTTACACCGGTAAAGTATGGGGATTATTATCTGGTAGATGGGGGAGTAGTCAATCCGGTCCCGGTAGATATAGTCAAGATGATGGGAGCTGATATTATTATTGCTGTGAGTCTGGCGAAAATAGACCCTTACACTGCCGTATTGATGATTGATAAAGAGACTGGCCATTTAAAAGAGGTAGAAAATTTAGAGGGTTTAAGAATAAATAAAGAGGAAAACCCAAAATTTAAGGATACAGAAGAAACTATTCCTTTAGTTGAGGAAGAAAAAGGGATATTGAAACAAGCAATAGAGAAAGTAACATCAAAATTTGAAGGCCCTAATCTCATTGAAATAATCAACCAATCTACCGATATTATGGAATCAAAGATTACCGACCAATACCTGGAGGGGGCAGATGTTCTCATCGTCCCCTTTGGAATTAAAGAAATAAATCTTTTTGATTTTGATGAGGCAGAAATACTGATTAAAGGTGGCATTATGGCTACTCTGATTAATATACCAGAGATTAAAAGAGCGATAAAAGAAAAACTACGAGAATGAAATAATGGATACCATGGTAGAAGCTAAAAAAGATAATGATTTTCCCTTATATCTAGGAATATTCTTTTTTTCTGGTTCAGTCTTGCTTTTTGAACTCTCTCTTATGCGAGTATTTTCTATTCTCCAATGGAATTATCTGGCTTTCATGATTATTAGTATCGCTTTTTTAGGATATGGAGCTAGCGGAACTTTTTTATCGGTCTTTTCTTCTTTACTGAAGAAAGCTGAGGGGATAAAATTATATAAATATCTTTTCTTCTTTTCTCTGCTATTCTCTTTGGGTTCTTTATTCTCTCTATTTATCATCTCTAAAATCCCCTTTGACCTTTATCGGATAACTACAGATAGATATCAATTACTGTACTTAATAATTTATTATTTAGCCATTGCTACACCCTTTTTCTTTGCCGGACTTTGCATCTCTTTAGCTATATCTAAATTGCCCGAAAAAGTAAATAAAATATATTTCTGCGATTTAGGAGGTGCCTCGATTGGTTGTATCTTTTTTTTAATCATAGCTAATTATATAAGTTTGAGCCATTTATTGATTATCCCTCCCTTGTTCTCTTTTTTAGCTTCTTTTTTATTTTCCTTAAAACTGAAAGACAAAAGATCATTCGTTTACATTGTGATGGGGATATTTATTTTTATCATTTTATTTTTCGGTGGAAAGAGCTTTTATTTTTTCCCCATCAATCCTTATAAAAGTTTATTTACTTTATTGCGTTATCCCAATTCCCAGATAATTGATCGCCGGGAGAATTGTTTCTCCAGGTTGGAAGTAGTAGAAAGTGAGGGAGTAAAATACGCCCCAGGGTTAAGTTTGAATTTCTCGGGAGAGATTCCGGAACAGTTGGGCCTGGTTACCGATGGTGATGGATTGAACGCAATTACCAAATTAGGCGGAGAAGATTATTTAAAAAGGCTAAGAAAAATAGAGTTTTCAGATTACCTTCCTTCTGCCTTAGGATTTCATCTTATAGGGAATTTAGATAATCCGGATAAGAAGACATTAATCATCGGACCGGGAGGAGGATTAGATATACTGGGAGGAATTTATAATGACATAGAAGAGATCTGGGGAATTGAGATGAATCCCAATATCAAGATCTTACTTCAAAATAATTATGGCAATTACTCGGGAAATATTTATAACCGTGAGGGAATTAAAATTTTAACCGGAGAAGGAAGGAGCTTATTAAAAGGATTAGACCAAAAGTTCGACTTGATTCAAATTTCTTTAATTGGCTCATCCAATACTGCTTCCGGAGGATTTTATAGCATATCAGAAAACTATCTTTATACAATAGAAGGATTTATCGATTTTTGGCAGCATCTTTCTGAGGGAGGAAATTTGAGTATAACTCGTTGGCTAAAATTCCCGCCTCGAGAGATTGTTCGTCTTTGCAGCATCAGCTTAGAGACTCTTAAACAAATGGGAATAGAAAAACCGGAAAATCATCTGGCTATCATCCGTAGTTGGGCTACCTCTACCCTTATTCTAAGAAAAAAAGAAATAGGAGAGGAGGAGATAAGAATAATTAAAGATTTTTGTGATAAAAGGAACTTTGATACAGTCTATTTCCCAGGAATTAAGGAGAAAGATGCTAATATAAATCATATCCTGGAACAGAATTATTATTATCAGGAAATAGACCAATTGATAAATAGTTTTAAGGAAGATAAATTAAAGGATTTTTATGATAGTTATTTCTTTAATGTTTCGGCAGTCACTGATAATCAACCTTACTTCTTTTATACTTTAAAATGGCAAAATATCCCTAAGATAATCAAAAGTACAGCTAACTGGCAGTCTTTAATAGAATGGGGAAACTTAATTATATTTGCCACTTTCCTTCAGGGAATCATATTTAGTATCATTTTCATATTTTTACCTTTAATTTTAAAGGGACTCCCTATAAGTAAAAGAAAGGTAAAAATTCCTTTTTTGCTTTATTTTGCTTTTTTGGGTTTAGGATATATGCTTTTAGAGATCTCTTTTATCCAAAAATTTATCCTCTATCTAACTAATCCTGCTTATTCTACCTCTATTATTATCTTCTCTTTCCTGTTCTTCTCAGGTTTGGGAAGTTTATATTCTCAAAAAATAGAGAAAAATTATATTGAAAATTTAAAAATTATTATACTTTTCCTATGTGTAATTTTAATACTATATCAAATTATTTTACCTCATATTTTTAGTGATACTTTGAAATACGGTTTGTTAATAAAAATATTAATTACTGTGGGTTTAATTTCCCCTCTGGGATTTTTAATGGGTATGCCCTTCCCTTTAGGGATAAGGCTGATCAGTATAATAGACCAAGGAAAGGAAAAGGGATTGATTCCCTGGTTATGGGCAACTAATAGTTTCTGTTCTATTATCGCCTCCGTCTCCGCAGTGATAATAGCCCTCTTCTTTGGGTTTCGAGTAGTGGCTATGCTGGCTACTCTTGCATATCTTTTTGGATTTCTAGTTATAACCAGGGGAACAGGGAGCAGGAAAAAGGAGAAAAGAGAATCATCCCCTGTTCCTATCCGCATTTTGATTATTTTTCTCAGTATTACTTTAATATTAAACTTCATCAACATATCAGAGGTTTTTGCATCTGATTCGGACAATAAGCAAGATATCGTTTCCGGAGTAGTACCCCATCATTTGTTAGCCAAGGATATAATTGAGGATTTTTTTAGTTATATTTCCTCTCAGGGAAAACCTGAAATCATAGTGATACTAGGCCCTGATCATTTTAAAAGCGGAATACTTGGGGAAAATAACTCCTTCATTACTGTTAAATTAGATTCTGATATCCATAATTTCAAGAACTTAAAAATTGAACCATTATCGTGGGAAAAAATATTTAAAGAAAATAAAATGATATATAACAACTCTGCGGTTACTTCTGACCATGGAATAATTACTCTCCTTTCTTATATAAAAAAATATTTGCCTGAAACTAATATTTTACCCATTTTGATACCTGCTAATATTACCAAAGAACAGATGGAAGGATTGATAAAGACAATTAATAAAAATACTCTTCTTGATACTATTGTTATTGCTAGTGTAGATTTCTCTCATTACCTTCCTTCCAGGGCAGCTGATTTTCATGATATTACGAGTATCAGGGTTTTGTTAAATTTTGAGGAAGAACATTTTAGAAACATAGAGGTTGACTGCTGGCAAGCTCTGTATGCAGTCAGACTTTTTGCTAAATTACGACAAAAAGAAGTACCTCACATTATTGCGTATAAAGATTCTATTGATTTTTTAAATTTGGAATTAGAAGAAACCACATCTTATTTAAGCGTAGTCTTTGGAGAGGATAAATCCGCAGACTACCTATCTGACTTATCCCTTGAGAATTTTAGTTCGGGAATAAAAACTATTTTATTGGTAGGAGATATAATGTTAGGTAGGGGAGTTGAAGGCTTAATTAGGAAAAATAGTATTTACTATCCTTTTCAAGAAATTAATCAATTTTTAAGAGGGGTAGACATTGTTTTTGGAAATTTAGAAGGTCCTATTGTAAGTAATCCCCCTGAATTTCCCACCAATTCTTTAAAATTTGCCTTTAATCCAGAATTAATTAAAGGAATTTTCCGGAGTCATTTTAATTTATTTTCTTTAGCGAATAATCATACTCCAGATATGGGAAAAGAAGGATTGGCAGAAACAAAAAAGTGGTTAAGAAAATACGGAATGGCTTTTGTGGGTAATCCTTTTTCCGATAGTTCGGATAATCTTAGTTATTCTTTTATTAGGGACAATATAACTTTTTTAGCTTTTAATCAAATTTTCCCCTTCATTCATAAAGAAGAAGAAATGATGAAAGCAATCAAAACGGTCAAATTTTTAAATCCCGATAATTTTTTAATCGTAAGTATACATTGGGGAGAAGAATATCAGCTAACTAATTCGCAGACTCAACAAAAATTAGCTTATAAGATAATCGAAGCAGGAGCAGATTTAATTATTGGCCATCATCCTCATGTAGTACAAAATATTGAAAAATATAGGGGAAAACTCATCTTTTATTCTTTAGGAAATTTTATCTTTGACCAATATTTTTCTCTCGATACTCAGCAAGGTTTAGCGGTAGGATTAGAAATTTACCCTGATAGACTATCCTGTCGACTTTTCCCTCTCCAAATTAATTTAAGCCAGCCTGCCTTAATGAAACAGAATAAAGCTAGCGAATTTTTAATCCAATTAGCAAAACGCTCAGATGATAAGTTGGTAGATGAAATAAAGGGTGGTATAATAAAAATCGAAAGGCGATAATCATTATGTTAAATTTATTTTATAAATTAAATTTTCAAAATATAGAAAGACAAAATAGCGTCAATTTATTGAAGATCGCCATATTTTTTTTAGTCTCTATTTCCTTCTTCGCTTATGTAGGAAATGCCTCATGCGGAGTCATTCCAACTAAACAATTTATCGAACCGAATAATATGCTTCCGGGAGAATTAGAAATTATCCCCAGCATACCTGCCTATCCTTTACCTTTGAACATGACAAAAATTAATAACTTTCAAAATTTTTCTGAAAAAATACAACTTAGTCCTGAAGCTCTAACTCTTTTACAAAAGAATGGTTTCGTAGTTATCCCCACTCCTCTTGATATTGGAGAACAAAAAATATTTCTTATGTCTTCCCGTCAGAATGCTTACCCTAAAGATGATTTCGTAGCTTATTATAAAGCTATAGGAGAAATTGATTTACCCATTTTTATCACCACCGATTCCCTTTTACATTATTATCATATCTTCTTCGATACTACCTTGATGAAATTAGAAAGAGATCTTTTCTACCAAGATATATGGTTGATAAGTAAAAATTTATTAGAAAAATCTCTGGAAGAATATAAAAAAAGTAGTGGGGACTTAAAAGAGGCAGCTAAAAGGAATATAGCTTATCTTTCAGTAGCTTTAGAGCTTTTAAAACCAAAAATAAATCAGGTAATGAATGAGGAGACCTTAAAGGAGGAATATTGCCATCCGGAAATGGATCCGGAAGTTTGCAAAATGTTCATAGAGGGTGTAAAGCAGTATTATGGGGATAAAGCCAGTTTTAAATATTTCAGTGAGACAGAATTCAAGCAATATAATTTTAAAATACCTGATTTGGTAAAAGAATTCACCCAAAAAGAAATAAAATTAATTGAAGAGCATAAAGGCTGGGAATATTCTCCAATATTTATCTATCAAGAAGATTATTCCCAATATATCCCCCGAGGTCATTACACTAAATCGGAAAAACTGAATAATTACTTTAAAGCTTTAATGTGGTATGGGAGGATGACTGCCCTAATCGAAGGATCTACTCTTTTATCTCCCGGAGAATCACTGTGTACCGGTAATATGGGTGGAATTATTTCTGAATATGATGCCCGAATTCAAACCCTGCAAGCCTTCTTATTGGCTAACCAATTTTCTCAGAGTCAAGGCCTTCAGGAAAGGTGGAATAGAATATATGTTATTACTTCTTTTCTGGTGGGATTCTCCGATGATTTAGGTCCAAACGAATATAGTGAGGTGTTAAAAGAATTATATAAAGGTGAAATAGATCCCCAAAAAATAGGAGAAAAATATTTAGAACTCAAAGAAGCACTCTTAGATTATCCTTACAATCCAAAAATTTATAGTGGATTAGGTGCTTGTGAATTATTAATGCCCTGCCCCCCTCTTTCCGAGGAAAAAATCCAGGCTTTAAAAGTACAGGCCAAAGAACTTTTGAAAAAAACCAAAGGATTCAGATTAATGGGTCAGAGATTTACTTTGGATTCCTGGATTTTCTCTGAAATTATTTCTCCTTATAGTGGAGAATATATGGGACCAAAACCTTCCTTGCCAACTGAAGAAAAACCCTTTACTTTTAGCTGGGACGATGCTTATGCTGAATATAGAGGAGATCGTCCTTTCACCTGGGTAAAGACGGATGTAAAAGCCTGTCCTCCACCTGCAGCAAGAGAGGTTAGAGGTTTCCCGCGAGGATTAGATTTAATTGCCTTATTAGGCTCTGAAAGGGCAAAAAAGATATTAGAAAGTTCGGGAGATACCCATTATACAGATTACGATAAGAAATTTGCCGAACTAAAAATTTACATTGATTCTCTTACCAAAGAAGATTGGTCTAAAAATCTTTATCTCAATTGGCTTTATGTGTTGAAATCATTAAATGGTGAATTCGGTAAAGGTTATCCTACTTTTATGCAAACCGAAGCCTGGCAAGATAAAGAATTAAATACAGCTTTAGCCTCCTGGACCGAATTAAGACATGATACCCTTTTGTATGTCAAGCAGAGTTATACTATTGCTGAGATGGGAGGAATATTTGAACCTCCTCCGGTAGTCGGTTATGTTGAGCCAGTCCCTGAGTTTTATGGCCGGCTGTTAGCTTTAAGCGAAATGACTAACCAGGGATTCAAAAATTTAATCCCTCAGGAAGAATTGGAAAATCTTATGATAGAAGCAGGACTTAATAAATTTGCAGAAATATTAACTAAATTGCTGGAAATCTCGACAAAAGAATTGGAAAATAATACATTAAATGATAATGAGTATAGTTTTATAGAAAACTTCGGCAGTATTTCTGAAGATCTAATCAGGACTGTTTCAGGAGGAGAAGTTGAACCAGAGGTCTTTAAAACAGTTTTAGTGGCCGATGTCCATACAGATGGTAATACTGAAAAAATTTTAGAGGAGGGAGTAGGTTATATTAAAACTGCAATAATAGCTTACAAACTTCCGGAAGGCCATATACTTATAGGGGTGGGACCAACCTTTAGTTATTATGAATTCAAACAACCCATGGAAGATAGATTAACTGATGAAGGTTGGAGAAAAATATTGAATTCCAATCCCCCATCCCAACCTGGGTGGATCAAGTCCTTTCAGGGTGATTAATAAAGCTCATTTAAAAACATATTTATTGCCATTAAAAAAACTCATACAAAAAATTGGGTAAAATAAAAAATTCAAAAAGCCCTTTGCAGGATTACAAAGGACTTTTTGAATTTTTTATTTTTACTTAAGGAAATTTTAATTGCTTTTAGCTATTGAATTATATATTATTAATTCCAATCTTCTGTTTCTTCTTCTAAATATTCTTCCGGATTATTTTCAAATTCGTCACGGCAGTCTTCAGAACAAAAAAAATAATGCTTCCCCTCATGTTCAGTACTATATTTGTCTTTACTTATATCTTCTCCACATACGATACAAAATTTTTTGGCCATTTTTTCACCTCCTTACCTAACTAAATTTTCGATTTCATATTATATCATACAAGTAAAGCGATTTTTAGTAGTTTTTTAAAAATATTTTTAAAAATTTTACTGATACAGGGGACGGTTCTCTGTATCATTTACAAATCAATAAATTAGAAATTAAAAGGAACAATAGCACTCTTTATTCTATTTAACTATTCTTTCTCTTATAGATTAATCTTAATAGAACAGACTATTATTATTATATCATTCAGATATTTTTCAAAATTTATCTCATTAGTACTAAAACTAAAGGAATAAAATAGATCTTCGATAATTGAATCATAGCGGATAAATTTAAGTGTATCCTTCCCGAATTTCATCGTATACAAAGTCCGCTGAGCAGGATATCCGGAAAGTTTACCCGGAACAGATTCCAAAAAGATTGCACCTGCTTCTTTCAAGGTGTCCATATTCACAGAATATAGTTTGGCAAGCGTATATTCTTCTCCAAATAAAGGTGTTGCCCGTAAGGTCAGGGTTCCTTTAGAGTCAGGAGTGTAAATAAATATTCCTCGTTCCTGAGAAGAATAATTAATCCATTGTTCTGGATAAATTAAGGAAATATCGAAATATGTATATTGATAATGATAAAAAATAAATCCTGCCGGTATCTCTGGACTCTGCTCTTGTGCATTAACTCCTAAATAAAAATAAAAAATTATCAGTACAGCAAAAAAAAGAAAAAGATATTTCTTCATATTTTCTATTCCTCCATCACTCATTTTATTGGTTACTAATAATCAATAATAAAGTTTTCTTAGATTCAGTTTTAGTGAGAGAAGCACTTTTTGTTTTTTAATAATTAAAATTCATTTACTTTATAAAACAGATTACAAATCTTTCTCCAGGTTATAGCCCGGCGGTGTTTTATAAAGAGCTTTTATCATAGACTGCATAATCTCCGGAACAAGATTAAAGTTTTGCCAATCTTTTTGGTCAACAGTTTCTCCTTTCCAAACATCAAATCCAGCTACTCCGCTGAAGGCATGGAGATACAAAGCATAACTGTTTTTAGGATAACCACAGAAAGAAGCATCCGGATTTATCTTTACCTCTGCGGCATATAATTGATAATCCCTCCAATGAGTATCTAGATGAAAACAAAGATTTTGTTCCCGTAAATCCGGATTATAATTCACTTTCACTGGACTTTGAGGATTGTTACTTAAAAGAAAAACAACCTTGTCTCCCATAACCTCATTCCATTGATCTAAGACTTCCTGCATTCTACTAAAATGAGTAGCATCATAGACTTCCACGTAACCATCAGGCCAACGGATGATACGATTATTACCCCATCCGTATTTTTTAATCAATTTTTTTTCTTGTTCAATTAATAAAGGAAATTTATCTAATACCCAAAACTGAACTGTTCTACTATCCTTACCACCTCTGTTATCAATCACTTCACAAGTAACAAAATAATCACCTGTTCGATTAGGAGCTATCCAGGAAGCGTGGGCACCGTTTCCTAAAAGAGCTCCTCCGGTACTAATCCAACTGTAATAAAGTTCATCTTTATCCTCATCAGCAGCATAGCAGGTTATATCACTCGGCTGTCCAATTTCGAGGGAAGAAGGTCGAGCAATAAGACCAGAGATTATTGGAGGATGATTCTCTATCCAGGGTATGGTCTTAATAATTATACCTTTATTTTTGAATTCCTCTTTATTAAGATATATTATTTGTCGCAAAAAACCATAGTTATCGTTCGCAGCTGCATTTAACCATAAAACATCACCTACATGTAATTGTTCTAATTGTGAAGTAGAATTTCTAAATAAAAGAATGCTTTGATCCTGAGAAATATAAACTAATTCTTGAGATGATGATTCATCTAAAACTATAGTATTCTTTGGTATTAGATTTTTATCTACTGTAGAGTATATTTCTGTAGCAAATATTGTTACTCCACAAATTAATATAATTATTAAAGTAACCCAAAAAATAAAAATTTTAAAATATTTATTAAACTTCTCGTGTTTCATTATTAATAGCCCCCTTCTATTTTTCCTCTTAACCTTCACTCTTCATCTAACTTCAACTGTTATTTAATCAATAGACCATCTAAGTATCTAAAAATCCAGTTGATTAATACATTATAAAAATTATTACATTTTTATTTTTAAAAAATTCAATCCGATGATTTTAATACAATTATACTTAAATGGTTAGTGTTTTGTTCTAAAAAAGCATTCACACAGTTAATTATTAAAGTTCGATTGGTTAAAGACCAATCATTGTATGGCTCCTTATTTATTTTTACAGTTAAGTCTTCAGTATCAACCCCTTCCGGTAAATTGATCTGCAAATCTATAAAGTCATAATCTTTGGCTATACCCAGAGCATCTCTGATTCCTACTATTATATGATAAGAATGTTCATATACTACTTGGGAAAGGTCTTCTTCACCGTAATCACTATAATAAAGCCGAACATCGTTGTTACTATTTTTGGGCATATATTTTAATTGCGCTTCATCGTTCATAGATAGATCAGTTTCTTTTCCTGCCTGCGTTTTATATTTTCTTATTATGGGGCGTGACTGGATATTTTCAATTACTAAAGGAATAGAAACTCGAGGAGATAAAGTCTGTATATCCACAAAATTGAAATAGTTGCTTACAATAGAAGGAGGGTTTGGATAATCGACTGAATATATTTTTGTATCAGGAAGTCCTATGGAAAGAGAAATTTCTTCTTGAACATAATAATATCTTGGATAATTTTGGTTAATATAATCTCCGGTTACCGTAATTTTATCTTCTAAGGGTATCTCTGCTCCTTGTTCATTAAAAGCCTGGACCCTGACTTTTAGCCTGGAAGGTCCGTAAGATACTGAGGGAATATAACCCTGAACTTCCAAATGGTCAAGATTGGCTGATCTGAGACGATAAATCTTTTTACCTACAGTTCCAACTAACAAAGAATTCCGGTAAGGAATTACCCTGGTGATATCCATTGCAAATCCCTCTGCCATATTGAGTGGTGTCTGATGAATTGCACTTCCAAGTCTTAGTTGAGATTGCAAATTTTCGGGGAGTTCTTCCTTTAAATTCTTCACCGTTTCCGGTGTTTCGATAAATTCCCGGTACCAGACAGGCTGACCGTTTGCCATATCTACCGCTAATAATTGGTAATTCTGATTAATACAGTAAGAATAACCTGAGTCATCATTCCACAAGTTAATCGTCGTATCCGGCTGAATTCTAACATTGATAACTTGAGAAGTAGAATCCGCATAGTATTCCTGTTCTATTTTATCGGGAAGTGTCCACAGCTGATTTCCCTGGTAATCCAGGCACTGCATTGTTCTGCCGACAATGATTTTGTCGGAAAAAATACTACCCGGATCCTTAATCTGCTTTAATTCGCTTAACTGACCGGAAAGGTAATTATACCGATAACTGTTAGTAAACAAAGATTGCTGATAACGTATTACCTCACCGTCCACCCATTTAAAATGTTCTAATTCTTCTCCACCCAGACTGTAAAGATATTGACCGGCCAGGATATGGTCACCTAAGAGAAAAACTTCCCCATACCTTTTTTTATTTGTTTCCCACAATAGAATTGGTTCACTCATGGTAGAGTCAAAACGATATAAGGCAACCGGCCAACCAGCCAACAGGTAATAACCGTCATAATCAAAACTTCTGCTGTATTCCCGGATACTCTGCTGGGAACCATAGGTTGTCTCGGTAAAAATGTTACCGCTGGTCCAGATTTTATTTCCCGATTGGGTATCAATCATTACTAATCGATAATCATCCGAAAAAGTCAATAATCTTTCATTTTCAGTATCGGGATATATCAACAACAACATCGCAGAAGACTGTAAAGGTATTCCATTCAGACCAGTTACAGTATATTGTAATTCTCCCGAAGCATTGTATTTTTCAATAGTACCGGAGGTGGTAAGTACATAAAAGTTATCAGAATTACATACTATATCTACCGGAATTCCGTTCAGCTCAATAACCCAGTCAGTAATCAGCGGCGGGATAAGATTGAACTTTTTCCATCCAGTATGGCCCCGGTCTCCTCCTTTTGTGTACCAGGGTAAAGATGAGTTATCTGTCAAGGTAAACCAATCCATGAATCCATGATTGTTTTGCCATTCAGATTCAGGTAGAAGCATATTCGGATTAACTCCCAGATATAGGCTATAACTTCCTGCCGGAATGTAATCAAGATTGACTCTACCTAACTTAATGTTTTTGGTTTCATGGTAAGACAGGTCAGAAATCTCTCCTGAGTTAAGAAGAACGTTAACATCACGGCCATTCCGCAGCCACAATTCATAGGGGATGGGTCCCCATTTCGGTATAAAAGGATCATCCTCATGGTATTCATTCCATTTATTGATGATATTTTTAGCTCCACTCTTTTCCGCTAAATCAAAATTTACTACAATATTATTATACTGGTCGAAGGAAAAATAGGCATTCTCAACGGCAAAATCAGGGGGAGTAAAATCTAATTCGGGAGATGAAATAAATTCTATGATATCTTGAATCACATTATTTTCCTGGTTCTCCTCTTCTGTTAGAGCAGATACCTGTAATTGACAATCATGAAGATTAGACCAATAGACAACTGTTTCATCATTGGTGTCATCTATCTTTTTATCAAGGCTGAGTAACAGTTCTACATTAAAAAATTGACTGGAATTGGCTACAAAATCATCGATTTCTTCTTCCCAGATTTTTTCATCGGCTTCAAAATAATGGTTATAATTATTATCAATAAATAAGGATAATTTCAAAGGTACATCCTGATTTTCACTGCTGTGAAAGTCTTTTACCCCTTCATTGGTAACATAAAGATTAAAGGTAGTTTTTCTTCCTGGATAAAGTTCCTCTTCCTGGTAATTGCGGGTATTAAGAGGTACATAATCTGGTAATCTCCAACCCACCTTCAAATCAATGGGAGGAAGAATCTTTACCTGAAAAGGAAATATTATTTTTCCGGCATCAGTATTCCAGAACTTTTCTCTGGGATTTGTAACCTCAACGGCAGGTGGTCTAGGCTGATATTGAGGATCAACAATCAATTTACAATCATATATTCCTGTTTTGTGAAAGGTATATGATACTTCGGATCCTTCTAAGGGATCAGAACCGTAGGGTATTTCCCAGGAAACATTTACCGTAGCATTGGCAGGGCTTTCTAAAAGTTCAGTCTCAAAGGTTACTTCTTCTTCGGGAAATGCTTCTATATCACGGGGTAAAGTTATTATCGGATTTAAAAAATAAGGGGAAAAAGAAAGAGAAGTATAGCAATTGACTTTATTTAATCCTGAGGTCTTTTTGGCACTTGAACTAAGAGCTAGATACACTTCTTCAATCTCAGTTTTTCCATATTCTTCCGCATTGATAGATACCACTCCGCTCCACATCAATATTCCGTCCTGATCTGCCGCAATGGCATTAACACTATTTATGTTTTCTAACATACAATCTGCCAGGTCGTAGGTATAGTATTTTTCATCATCCTTAAAACGAACACCAATGGTAGTCTTACTTTTAATATTTCCCGTCTGTCCCTGGTCACATTGAAACCAGCATCCGATTTTAAAAGGCAACATGATCATAGTACCAGAACCTTGAATTTTACAGATGACGGTATCACAAAGCTCAAGGTTACTCTGGGATATCCCGACATGGCTCTCCAGATTTAAAGAGTAATCCTGGGATTGGTATTGTGAGGGTACATTGTCATATTGAACCCTACCTCCATTTAACAAATCATCATTAATCAAAGATATGGTGGGTCTTATTCCTCCGCTAAAACTATTCACTGCATCAACAAAAAAAGTTCCAAAATCTCCTGAGGGTATATTGGTAATAGAACCACTCTCACCACCGGTAATATTATAAACCATCTGTTCATCGTTATGATTTAGCATAACCATTCCCGATTCCGGACAGGGAGATATCTTATAACCGGTTGTAGTAGGGTAAAGAAATCCAATTTCATTTTGTGATTGTAGGTATATATCCATACCTAACATAAAGATAGCAGGTAAAAAAGTATAAGGATTAGCCACATCAGCCAGTGCACCTGCCATATCACCCAAAGGACCACTGGTCGTAAACACATCATTCAAGAAACTCATATCCGGTACCGGATGCAGCAACTCATCCAGTTCTTCGATATATTCTTCCGAAGGATTATAGGTAATACTATTCCATTGATTCATGGGAGCAATGAAGGTATTGTCCAGCTGCATTAAATAATCGGGCCGATAGGGATTCTGCAGGCTTTCTATTTGATTATATTGCCAGACAGAAGAGGGAGGAATATCGTTAAATTCATAAAAATAAATACCCTGTTGATTAAGAGCAAAATTGATATCCTGCTGAGATAGATTATATTTTACAGAACTTTCTTTTTGTTCCATAGCTATCATTGCATCTGCAAAAGAACGTAAATTTAAAGCTTGCGCATGCAAGGGATCATTAGAATTATTAGCAGAATTAATTACTTCTTGTGCTGAATTCCATAAATTTTTATAGGGAGGTATAGAAGTTGGATAAGGCGCAAACTGAGCAGGCTCAGACAAATAGAGAGGTAAATAATCTCCATAAATCAATACACGATTAACTGTATCTTCCCCCAAAAATGGCGGTATAATAGCATTATCTATATAATTGACATGTACGTGCTCTGCTTCCTCAGTAATTATTTCATCTTCACTTGCTGCCACTAACAATCCCAGATTTAACACTAAAATAGAAACTAAAATAATTAAAAAAAATCGGATTAGCTTCATATTTTTATGCTCCCTTTCCATCTTCTTTAAAGATATATATAATACAAATTATTTTATCTACAGACGATTATTTACCTTTCTCTATTTTTAAAGTAAAATTCTATTTACATCTATATTTATTTAGTTCCTGATCTCGGGATTTCGCGATAACCGGATGATGGTTCTTCGGTGAACAAAGTAATGCTTTCTTGATTAAAAGCTACGTGGTTATCGTTAGGAGATATACGTTCTACTCTAAAGAAAAAAGTAGTAGCTCCGGCTATGAAAGATCTCGGAATGGTTACCAAACCATTACAAGTGTAACCAACAGGATCGCTTGAGGGTGAAGTATTGGGAAGAGTAACATCTATAGTTTGAAAGACTCCTCCCATTGAGCCGCTACCTGGGAACCCATAAATAAGCTTAAACCTTGCTGGAAAACCCCTTCCTCCATCAGCCTGATTGGTAGCAAGTGCATTAATATCCAGGGTTAGGTTGGTATTTCCTGATGGAATATTTTCGAAGGTCCATTCCGCATAATGCTGTAGAGTAGAATTTCGCAGCCAGTACCAACCCTGGATTAGGGTACCATTAGACCTAAACTTATTGGTAGTGAACCCTTCCAAAGAACTAGATTGAGATTGGTCTATCTGATCTGACGGGTAACCAGAGATATTTATGGAAAGTTGATAATCCCCTTCTCCAGATGAACGAGTAACCCTAATTCCCCAAATTCCACTGACATCAGCTGTGTACTGTAGAATTGTTATATTCCCCTGAGGGGTTGGTGAAAATGCTCTGGAAGAAGTAGATCCAGGACGGTATAGATAAAGTTTAAAATTTGCTTCGGGTGGCATAAAAAGTTGAAGACTTATAGTCTGCCCTTCCAAGAGGTTTATATTATACCAATCTACCTTATCCGCTCTATTTAAGAAACCTGTAAAGACTCCCGGATAAAGTGGAATCGAATCATTAAAGGAATCTCCAGCATCGTGATTACTTCCGGCATCATTCTGATTCTGAATATCCACTGAAAGCTGATAATTTCCCTCACCGGAAGAGCGGTTTATCCTAATAAACCATGCCCCGCTAATATCAGCTACGTGTTGGAAATTTCTAATGTTATTTTGAGTTACAGTGTAACCAAGGTTGGAAGTTGATCCCGGTTTTCTTAGAAAGATAGTAAAAGAACCACCGGAAGGTTGAGTAAGTTGGAGATTAATAATTTGCCCTTCCTGTAAGTTTAAACTATACCAGTCTTCTTTATCGATTTGACCTCCTGCTATTTGCCCTCCAAGGCTTCCCTGATAAATACCAGGTTGAATCAAAAATGCATCATTCTGATTATTTGTATCAGGTAATTGGCTACCCTGGTAAAATTGAGTCTCTTGGTAAAGAGGGAATGTTTCTTCTCCAGTAATTTCTGTTATCTCAATGCTTCCTTTTTTAAAGGCAACGTGATTAGTATCAAAGGAAATTCGTTCAATTCGCACAAAGAGAACAGATGCCCTCTGAAGGACCAATCTGGGAATAGTAAACTGACCCTGACAGGTATAGCCAACCGAATCACTCGGTAATGATATATTCGATAAAGTAACTTTTTGGGTTATAAAGACATTTCCGCCCGGTACTTCATAAATAAGTAAGAATTCCGCAGGTAAACCTCTCCCGCCATTCTGACGGTCAGTGGCCAGGGCAGTAATATCAAGGATTAAATCATTATCACCAGAGGGTATATTTTCAAAAGTCCACTGAGCATAGCTTTGAAGAGAATCATCTCGGAGCCAGTACCAGCCATTGATTAAGTCACCATTGGTGTTAAAATCTTTAGGAAGATTTGAGCTGTTGGCAGAAAAAACAGTTAGGCTCATAATAGCAAAAATTGAAAGTAAAATTAGAGGTATAAAAAATTTTTTTATTTTCATGATACCTATCTCCTTTATTTTTCTACAATCTTAAAATATTTTTATTATAAAAAATAAATCTTAATTCTTTTCTTATGACTTCTTATGAACAATTACAGTTCTCATTCCTCCTTTCTGTAAAATATAGTATTAAACCAAGTTTTATTGAAATTAAAAAAATTACCCTCTTTTTTGTCTTTAGGAGTTGGCAACTATAGCAATAAAGTGATTTTTATATCCATAACTTTAATATGGCCTATACTTTGGAATAATCTACTTTTTCAATACATTCAATAATTACTACCTCATTATGATATTCTTCTCTTATGTAAATAAGATTCTATTTAAGTCTAAAAATCCTTCTTTTTAAGAAATATTTTTATCTTATTTTTAGTAGAGCTGAACTGGTTATCTAGAATACCTTTGTCCCTTATCTCTATCTGTTATGTCCAACCATAGGAACAAATCTAACCCCCGTAATTCCTTTAGATTTTATTTGTCCTCCTACCTTCTCAATTTTCATTAATGCCTGGGTCATCCATATTCCGCCAACCGGTATTACGATTCGACCTCCATCTTCTTTAATCTGCTGAAGAAGGGGAGGAGGAATGTGATCAGGTGCACAAGTTACAATTATGGCATCAAAAGGAGCATGTTCTCCCCATCCATAATAGCCATCGCCAATTTTAAAATGAATATTTTTATAACCCAAATTGCTTAACAAACTCTCTGATGTTTTAGAAAGACTATCATATATTTCTACTGTATACACTTCTTTTACAATCTCAGCCAAAACTGCAGCCTGATATCCGGAACCGGTTCCTACCTCTAAAACCTTTTCCCCACCTTTTAACTCTAATATCTGGGTCATTAAAGCTACAATATAAGGCTGGGAAATAGTCTGTCCTTCACCGATAGAAAGGGGATAATCGTTATACGCGGAATCTCTAATATGTTCATCAACAAACTGATGGCGGGGTACAGTAAGCATAGCCTGCAAGACTTCAGGATCGACTATATCTCTGCTTCGCAGTTGATTTAATACCATGCTCTGTCTTTTTTCTCTATAAT
>DSEL01000063.1 GCA_011056645.1 Candidatus Atribacteria bacterium | reverse complement strand
GTCCATTAGTCCAATGATCAAACAATGATTTATCTTTTTAACGAGGAAGTCTTTTATGAAAATTGAGATTGATAAGAAAAGCGGCATTCCTTTATATCTCCAGATAAAACACCAGATTAGGGAATTATTAGAAAATGGTAATTTAAAGGAAGGGGAACAATTACCTACCGAAAGAGATTTATCGGAAAGCTTGCAAATTAGTAGAAATACAGTGAGTATGGCCTACAAAGAATTGGTATTGGAGAATATAATATTTTCTATTCCTGGGAAAGGCACTTTCCCTAATCCGAAAACCTCCGCATTATCTAAATCTAAAGCAAATAATAATCAATTAAAGATAGAAGAGATTATTGATCTTACTATCAATGAAGCCCTGGAGTTAGATTTTGAATTAAGTGAGTTTAAAAAAATAGTCAATAAGAGAATAGAAGAAAAGGAAAAATTGTTAAAAAATATTAACATTGCTTTTATTGAATGTAATCAGGAACAATTATATTTTTTTTCCAAAGGGATAGAATTGGGAACGGGTATTTCCATAATACCTATATTGATAGATGAGATTTATAAAGCGCCAGATATTTTTAGAGAAAAAATTAAGTCTATCGATTTGGTAGTAACGACATTTTTTCATTATAATGAAGTAAAAAAATTTCTTTCTGATCAAAAGCAGAGAGTTCTCACTATTGCCTTGGACCCTTTGATGGAAACGATGGTAAACATTGCTCATTTATCTTCCAAAGAGAAAAGCATTGGTTTGGTATGTATTACGGATAAATTTGCCCAAAGGGTTTTTCAATCCATTAAACAGACAGGAATAAAATTCTCTAGTTTTAAATTTATCATTTCTCATGATAAAGATGAAGTAAAGAAATTCCTGATTAATACAGACATAGTCATAACTTCCCCCGGAAGAAAGAAAGAAGTAGAAAAATTTATTTCTCCTCAAATTCCCCTCATTGAGTTTGTATATGTTCCCGACAAAGGATCTATGAGTATGTTAAAATTAGCCATTTTGGATATTAAAAGAGAAGGAGGCATTTTATAAAAGATATGAAGCAAAAAAAAATATTAGAAGTTTATCAAAATAATTCCACAAAGATATCCGTTCGTAGAGAGTGGTGTAAGTCATGTGGTATTTGCATTGAATTTTGTCCCAAAGACGTATTGGTTCCTGATGATCAAGGAAAGCCTATCCCTAAAAATATTGATGCTTGTATAAAATGTAATCTTTGTGAACTTAGATGTCCGGATTTTGCGATTACAGTAGAAGGAGCGAACAAGAAAGATGAATAATTTAGTAAAGAAAAAAAATATAAAATTATTACAGGGGAACGAAGCCTGCGCTAAAGGAGCTTTATTGGCAGGAGTAAAATTTTTTGCCGGTTATCCTATAACTCCCTCTTCAGAAATTGCTGAAAATATGGCGCGTGAATTACCTAAAATTAGTGGGAAATTTATACAGATGGAGGATGAAATTGCCAGTATGGCAGCAGTTATAGGAGCTTCTATTGCTGGATTAAAATCTCTAACTGCTACTTCTGGTCCCGGAATGTGCTTGAAACAGGAAAATTTAGGTTTTGCTATTATTAATGAAATACCTTGTGTGGTAGTAAACGCTCAAAGAGGAGGCCCAAGTACCGGTCTACCTACAAAACCCTCTCAAGGCGATATGATGCAGGCAAGATGGGGGACTCATGGAGATCACCCTATTATAGCTCTTGCCCCTTCTACTGTTACTGAAATACTCAACTTAACCATCAAAGCATTTAATTTTAGCGAAAAATATAGAACACCAGTTATTTTACTCCTGGATGAAGTCATCGCCCATATGCGAGAAAAGGTAGAGATACCTGCTCTAGAGGACATCGAAGTGATAAATCGAAAAAAGCCCACTGTACCCCCCGAAGAATATTTTCCTTTTAAACCAGATGAAGATGGTGTTCCTCCCATGGCTAATTTTGGTGAAGGGTATCCTTACCATATTACTGGTTTAATCCATAGCGAAAAAGGTTTGCCTATTTCTGATTCCCAACAAATAGATCATTTCATTAGACGAATACATCATAAAATTCAGAAAAATATTAAGGATATATTACTTTTTGAAGAATACTTACTAGAAGATGCTGATACTGCTTTAATTGCTTATGGCTCGGTAGCAAGAGCAGCAGAAAGAACAGTAAAATTAGCTCGTGAAGAAGGCTTAAAAGTAGGTTTACTAAAATTATTAACTATTTGGCCTTTCTGTTTTGAAGAAGTAAATAGGTTAGCTCAACAGGTGGATTTAATTATAGTACCAGAAATGAATTTAGGTCAAATGGTATTAGAGGTAGAGAGATCTGCCCATGGAAAATGTCGAGTTATTCCTTACGGTCGGGTAGACGGTGAATTAATTAATCCTATTGAGATATTAGGAAAGATCCGGAAGGAGATAAAGAAATGAAAACAATAATAGATGATTATATCCGGAAAGAGATGTTTCCCCATATATGGTGTCCGGGTTGCGGAAATGGAATTGTGTTAGGAGCTATAATACGAGCTCTAGGTGATTTAAATTGGGAGAAAGATAAAATTGTAGCTGTTTCTGGTATTGGTTGTTCCAGCAGAATTACCGGTTATTTAAATTTTTATACTATGAATACCACTCATGGGAGAGCTTTGCCTTTTGCTACCGGTATTAAAATGGCGAATCCCGATTTAAAGGTAATTGTGGTTATGGGAGACGGAGATTGTTCAGCCATTGGTGGAAATCATTTTATCCATGCAGCACGACGTAATATCGATTTAACTGCTATTATCATTAATAATATGATTTACGGCATGACTGGAGGCCAATATTCACCCCTTACCCCAAAGGAAAAATTTGGTTCTACTGCTCCTTATGGGAATATTGATCAATCATTTGATTTGGTCAAACTGGCAGAGGCTGCGGGCGCAAGTTATGTTGCCAGAGGAACAGTTTATCATGTTCGGCAAGCAACTAATTTAATTAAAAAAGCCTTGGATAAAAAAGGATTTTCGGTAGTAGAAATAATATCTGATTGCCCAATATCTTATGGTAAGATGAACAAAATGAAATCACCGGTAGAAATGTTAAATTGGATAAAAGATATTACTGTATCCCAAAAGGTATGGGACGAACTTTCCCCTGATGAAAAAAAAGGGAAATATGCGATAGGTGAATTTATAAGCAAAGATAGACCAGGCTATTCTGAACTATACGAAAAGATTATTGAGAAAGCTCAGGGAAGTGGAGGCAGTACAATATGAAAGAAAGAATTGAAATATGTTTAAGTGGTTCCGGAGGGCAGGGATTAATTTTAGCTGGAATAATTTTAGCCGAAGCAGCAGGTATCTATGATGGTAAAGAAGCAGTTCAAACCCAGTCTTACGGACCAGAAGCTCGAGGAGGAGCAAGCAGATCAGAAGTAGTTATAAGTAATGATGCTATAGATTATCCAAAAGTGATAAAATCAGACATTCTTTTAGTTTTAACTCAGACTGCTTGTGATAAGTATATTAAAAATCTAAATAAAGATGGTATTTTAGTTGCTGATTCTGCATTAGTAACAGAAGTTCCTAATATCTCAAACAAAATATATTTATTTCCCATTTCTGAAACAGCTCAAAAGAAATTTGGAACAAAATTAGTTACTAATATTATTTCTTTAGGCATTATTGCTGGATTAACTGAAGTAGTTTCTCAAGAAGCTATTCGAAAAGCAGTGTGTTCTAGAATTCCATTTAAAGCAAAAGAAGTAAACGAGAAGGCTTTGCTCCTGGGATTTGATATTGCCCAAGATCTAAAAATAAGAAATTAGGAAATATGACAAAATAAAATTTATAAAAAGGAGAGTAAGATTAAAATGAAAGTTTTAGTGGTAAATAGCGGCAGTTCATCTATTAAATACCAATTATTTGACATGGGTAATGAGTCGGTACTGGCTAAGGGATTAGTAGAGAGGATAGGGATTTCTGATTCAATAATTAATCATTATCCTTCTCTCCGGGAACCGGTTATAACTCATCAGGATATTCCTAACCATAGGATTGGGATCAAATTAATGATGGATGCTTTACTTCATTTAGATTATGGCGTAATTAAAGACATCTCTGAAATAGTAGCAGTAGGTCATAGAGTAGTTCATGCTGGGGAAAAATTTTCCGGCTCAGTTTTACTTATCAATGAAGTCATGGATGCATTAAAAGAATGTATTGAACTTGCTCCTTTGCATAACCCACCCAATATTTTGGGAATAGAAGTCTGTAAGGAGCTAATGCCTGGGGTTCCCCAAGTAGGAGTATTCGATACCGCTTTCCATCAAACTATTCCGGAACATGCCTACCTTTACGGGATCCCTTATAAATATTATAAGAAATATAAGATAAGAAGGTATGGATTCCATGGAACTTCTCACAAATATGTAGCACAAAGAGCAGCTAAAATTTTAGGAAAATCTTTGGAAGAGCTAAAAATAATTACTTGCCACTTAGGGAATGGCTCAAGTATTACTGCTGTAAAGAAGGGGGTGTCCGTAGATACCAGCTTGGGATTTGGTACAGTTGCTGGTATAATAATGGGAACGCGCTGCGGAGATCTTGATCCCGCTATTATCCCTTTTTTAATGGATAAAGAAAAACTTAACGTTGAAGAGATGAACAGAATTATTTATAAAGAAAGTGGATTTCTGGGTCTATCAGAAGGAATTTCCAGCGATAATAGAGATTTAGGAGATAAGGCAAAACAAGGTGATGAAAGGGCTATGAGAACCATTTTTGCCTTTACTTATGGCATAAAAAAATATATCGGAGCCTATGCAGCAGCTATGGGAGGGGTGGATGTAATTGTTTTTACTGCTGGTATAGGAGAAAATTCCCCAGAAACCAGAGCGGAAGCATGTAAAGGATTAGATTTTTTAGGAGTAAAAATTGACCCGGAGAGAAATAAAGTTAGTGCCAAGGAAGCAATTATTAGTAGCGATAATTCAAGAGTAAAAGTAATGGTAATTCCTACCAATGAAGAGTTAATGATTGCAAAAGATACAGCAGAAATTTCAGGAAGTCTATAGGAATATTTTAGCAGAATTTAGGAGGCAAAATGTACAAGATAATTCATAAGCAGCGATTACATGAAACCATTTATTCTATGTGGATAAAAGCCCCGGAAGTCGCCCAATCTGTTCAACCTGGACAGTTTATTATCCTGATGATTAAGGAGCAAGGGGAAAGAATCCCTTTAACTGTAGCTGACTTTGACCGAGAGAAAGATTTAATCCGTATTGTCTTTCAGATAGTGGGTAAAACCAGTGAGGAACTTTCTCACTTAGAAGAAGGAGATACTCTTTTTTCTTTCATCGGACCTTTAGGTAAAAAGACTGAGATTGAAAATTATGGTACGGTAGTAACTGTAGGTGGAGGAACCGGTATTGCTTGCATCCATCCGATCACCCGTGCCTTAAAAGAAGCCGGGAATAAAGTCATCTCCCTGATCGGAGCCCGAAGCCAGGAATTGATTATCATGGAAGAGGAAATTAAAAAAGCTTCCTCAAAACTGATAGTGACCACTGATGATGGCAGTTATGGACGAAAAGGTTTTGTCACTCAAGTTTTAAAAGAGCTCTTGGATCAGGATCAATCCATTAAAAAGGTATGGACTATTGGTCCGGCCATCATGATGAAAGTTACTTGTGAAACTACCAAATCTTATTCGGTAGAAACTATCGTCAGTCTGAATAGTATTATGGTAGATGGTACCGGCATGTGCGGTTCCTGTCGAGTGACCATCGGTGAAGAAACTAAATTTGTCTGTACCGATGGACCGGAATTTGATGGACAATTGGTTGACTGGACCGAATTTATGAATCGTCTTTCTCGTTATCAAGATTCGGAGAAAAGATCCTGGGATCTCTATAAAGAAGCTTTTCATACCTGTACCTGTGGAAGGAGGGATAAGTAAATGGCTGAAATGATCTCTCCCAAAGAAAGAATGCAAAGAGAGCAGGTTCTCATGCCTGAGCAAAACCCTCAAGAGAGGAGTCATAATTTTCAGGAAGTCCCCTTGGGTTATAATCAAGAACAAGCCCTCTATGAAGCACAAAGGTGTCTGCAGTGTAAAAATCCCCAATGTGTTCCCGGTTGCCCGGCAGAAATTAATATTCCTCAATTTATTAAAAAGATAGTGGAAGAAGATTTTGCCGGAGCTTATTTGGAAATCTTAAAGACCGATAATCTTCCGGCAGTCACTGGACGAGTATGCCCTCAAGAAGAACAGTGTCAGCGGGTTTGTATCTTGGAAAAACGAAAGAAACCGATCGCTATCGGTCGATTAGAACGTTTTGTGGCAGATTGGGCTCGCGAAAATCATATTCACGGAAACCTTCCCCGGGTTGGGAAAAGAGAACCAAAGGTAGCCGTAGTAGGTTCAGGTCCTGCCGGACTGACCTGCGCTGCTGATTTGGCTAAATTTGGCTACGAAGTAACGATCTTTGAAGCCTTACACCAAATAGGTGGAGTGCTGGTCTACGGAATCCCTGAATTTCGACTCCCTAAATCGATCGTAAGGTATGAAGTAAAAGAAATTGAAAAACTAGGCGTAAAAGTGGTGACTGATTTTGTCGTAGGAGCTACTCAAAGTGTCGATCAATTAACCTATGAATTTGATGCAATTTTTTTGGCCAATGGAGCCGGCGCCCCGCGGTTTATGAACATCCCCGGAGAGAACCTTAATGATGTTTATTCCGCTAATGAATTCCTGACTCGTTCCAATCTAATGAAAGCTTACGCTTTCCCCGACTATGATACTCCCATCAAGATAGGCAAAAGGGCAGCGACTGTCGGAGCAGGGAACGTAGCCATGGATTCCGCTCGCACCGCTTTAAGATTGGGAGCTGAAAGATCCTACATTGTGTACCGCCGCTCTCGCAAAGAAGTACCAGCTCGAGCAGAGGAAGTCCATCATGCCGAAGAAGAGGGGATCATCTTTCATTTTCTGACCCTCCCTATACGAGTATTGGGTGATGATAAAGGAAATGTCAGCGGAATGGAATGTCTTAAAATGGCGTTAGGTGAACCGGATGATTCGGGTCGAAGGAGACCTATCCCTATCCCCGGTTCTAATTTCTTACTCGAAATAGATATGGTCATCGATGCTATTGGAACTTCTGCCAATCCAATTATCTCCCGCAGTGCCAGCGGAGTGAAGATTAATCAGTGGGGCTATTTCAGGATAGATGATTCTACTAAAATGACTACCCAAGAGGGGATTTTTGCCGGAGGAGATATTGTTAGGGGTTCAGCTACCGTTATCTCGGCAGTAGGAGACGGTAAGGTAGCAGCTCGGGCTATAGATGAATTTTTATCTTCGGGTAAGAGTTTAAGGAAAAGTAAGTAAGGTAAATAATTCTGAAATGAGGAGGTAAATGGTAGAGCAGAAAATTGATAATTTTTAAACTTTATTAGGATATTATTAAATTAAAATTCTAAGAAAAAATTAGGAGGATTTTAAAAATGTCTAAAGAAATGAACCCTTTTGAATTAGTACAAGCTCAATTTGATCATAATGCAGAACTGCTTAATCTTAATCCCGCTTTACGGGAATTTATGAGAGAGCCAGAAAGAGCGATACAATTTACCATTCCGATAGATATGGATAATGGTACCACCAAAACATTTACCGGTTTTAGAGTTCAGCATTCTACTGCTCGTGGACCAGCAAAAGGAGGTCTCCGTTTTGCAGAAGATGAAACCATTGATATGGTGAAACAATTAGCTATGATGATGGCCTGGAAATGTGCGGTGGTTGATATTCCTTTGGGTGGAGGCAAAGGTGGAATCATTGTAGATCCCAGAAAATTATCCGATAGGGAGACGGAAAGATTATGCCGTGGCTGGGTTAGAAAAGTATATGATTTTGTTGGCCCCGAAATAGATGTTCCAGCACCGGACGTAGGGACTAATCCTCAGGATATGCTCTGGATTATGGATGAATATGATACGATTAATAGGAATAGAAAACCTGGTTTTGTTACTGGTAAGGCGGTAGGAGTAGGGGGTTCACTTGGTAGAACAGAGGCTACAGGTTATGGTGTAGTTTACTGTATTCGAGAAGCATTAAAGAGGTTAGATATAGATTTTAAAGATGCTACCGCTTCTATTCAAGGTGCTGGTAATGTTGCTCAATATACTTGCGAAAAATTTGTTCAATATGGTGGTAAAGTATTAGCTATATCTTGTTGGGATTCAAAAAATAAAAAAGTCTACACTTATAGTTGCGAAAAAGGTATTGATCCAAAAGACTTACTTGCACCTGGAACTTTGGATAAATTCGGCACTATCGATCCAGAAAGAGCTAAATCTTTTGGCTGGAAACAAGAAGACGGGAATGCTTGGTTAAAGAAGAAAGTTAATGTTCTTATACCCGCTGCCTTGGGGCAATCAATTACTCAAGATAATGTAAATGATATTAATTTTGATACAGTAAAGATTTACGCAGAGGCAGCCAACACACCTACTACTTTAGAAGCTGACGAAGTATTAAAAAAGAAAGGTGTTTATATGATTCCTGACTTTATATGCAATGCTGGTGGAGTGACTGTTTCTTATTTTGAAGAAGTTCAGAATAATATGAATTACTACTGGCCTAAGGATGAAGTTTTAGAAAAACTCGACCGTATTATGACTAATGCTTTTAACTCAGTAGCTGATTTAGCCATCGAGAAAAAATGCTATACTCGTGATGCGGCTTATTTAATAGCGCTTCAGCGAGTAGCTAAAGCAGTAGAAGGTAGAGGTTGGGTAAAACCTAAAAAGTAAAAATAGTATCAAATGAAAAAAGTATCGAGTATATAGCAAATACGTATCTCGTATCTCGTAAAAAATAAATAGTTAGAAAAATTGAAGAAGTTTAAAAGTCATATATCTGGATTTATTTCTCTTACGAGATACGAGATAGGAGATATGAGATATACTGGGAGAAGGTAATCGAAAGTGGAAATATTTGCTTTAATTGGAGAGAGTGGCACAGGTAAGAGCCATAAAGCTTTATTAATTGCTCATAAATACAATATAAATTACGTAATTGATGATGGTCTTTTAATAAGGAAAGATAAAATATTAGCCGGACATTCTGCGAAAAAAGATAAGAACAGAATTCAAGCTATTAGGACTGCTATTTTCGAAGATCCTTCTTATGCCTACGAAGTAATAGAAGTAATAAGAAAGGCTAAACCAGAAAAAATACTAGTTATCGGAACATCAGTTAGAATGATTGATAAAATTATTAAAACTTTAGAATTGCCGCCCCCTAAAAAAATATTAAAGATTGAAGATGTTTCCACTAACCAAGAAATTGAGGAAGCAAAATTTGTTAGATTAAAGGAAGGGAAACACGTTATACCTTTACCCGGGATTGAAGTACAAAGAAAATTCCCGGTAAATATATTAGAATCATTAGAGATATTTTATAAGAAAAGATATAGCAGAAGGAAAATAGGCGAGAGAGCAATAGTACGGCCTCCTTTTAGTTATTATGGAAAATTATATGTTTCTGAAAACGCAATTTTAGATATAATTATTTATATACTTAAAGATTTTAAAGAAGTTGTAACCCTGGGTAAATCGCAAATTAGTATTAAAGAGGAAGGTATTC
>DSEL01000062.1 GCA_011056645.1 Candidatus Atribacteria bacterium | reverse complement strand
CTCTATTGGTATGTCAATAATTTTACCAGTAGTTTTTTCTATTGCTATTGCTAAATGGTATCCAATTGAAACCATAGTTTGAAATTCACGAAACATATAATACAAATCACAATTCTTAAAATACATTTGTTTAAATTGCAATGGCCATCCAATTGGTCCAGAAATATATTTTAATAAAACTATTTTAAATACTTTATGAGTAAAATCTGAAATCGTATATTGCTCTATTGAACGAGAGATATTATTGCATAATATTTCGACAGTAACCTTGGAAATGGGTAATTTTTGTATTGGTTGATAATACCAAATCTCATTGCCACATTCTTTGCAATATTTTGAATCATCAGGGTTTTGAGTACTACATTTAGGACACTTAAACATAGTGAATTTATACCTCATTATGTAAATATAATATTAGTATTTTTACTTAACAATTTAATCCATAATTTTAAATTGTTTTATTTTAATAAATCTTCTTTCATCTTACTAACCATTTCATTTGTTATTCCATATTGTTCACAAAAAACAGAGATAATTGAATCTATTTTCTTATCTCCGTTTTCTAGTTTTGATATAATAGATTCTAGTTCAGATAGCATACGTTGACGGCTATCTTTTTTCATAAAATCAATTGCTTTAACTCTAAAATAGTGATGTGCCAAATAATTACGTGTACCCAATAGTTCCTTTAACTCAGTTTCCAGATTTTCAGATATTTTCATTGCTTGTTTTAGAGAATGTATCAATCCGCCTAATGTTTTTTCGTAATTTTTTTGCGAAAATAAATCAATATCAGCTATAGTTATTTTCTCTCTATCTTTTAATTTAAGAGAAACTAATAAATTTACAAGACCAGTTTCAAAACACTGAGCAGAATACATTGCTAACCCATATTTTGCGTAAACTTCTCTAATTTGCCAAGATTCTTCATCTATTTCTTCAATCATATTTTATTTCCTTTACAAAACATTTATACTTGTGGGAAGATTTGGGTGAAAGCTGAAAGCCCGAACCAGGTACACGCTGTTATGCAGAGCCGGCGCTAAATATTTTATTGGCATCAACATTAAATCCAGCTGCTAATAATTCTCGAACAATATCATATCTCCACCTTTCTCGAGTGTCCAGCTGTATAAATATCACCCCTTTATAATCAGATGGAATCTCCACACCTTCTTCATATAGGGCAAAGACTCTTGATCTACCAAGTTTACCTATAAAATAGCCAAGCTCAAAAATAACATTTTGACGTGCTCTAGGCTTAAAATCCCCAGAACTATCTTTTTCTTTCCCAATATCATCTGCTGTAAGTAAGACTATTGCAAAATGAACGTCAGAATAATCTGAAAATTTTTCAATAATCGTTCGCCCCTTACTTGGCTTCTCATGAAGAATGACAGCTTCCAGGCCTAATTTTTCAACAAATCTAGCAACAGCCTCTTTTATCCCTTGATTACGCCCGTGAACAATAAAAACTTTATTTGAAAAAGATATCTCTTTAGGAATATTTTGTTCATCTATTTCTTCTTCACCTTCGGATAACTCTATTTCTGTTTCAAGTTGTTCGATGCAACTTCCTAACATTTTGATTTGATTTTCAATGGTTGAGGCCATATATTTTTCAAATTCGGCATCTCCCATTCCCATAAATAATCCCTTACTGCTCGAAGCATGTATAACAGCATTTACATTCGGTGATTTCGATCCAAATGTCTTAATAAGATAATCTCTTGTAGTATTATTCCAAGCAGTATGATCTGAAGTGACAATTGGTCTGTTTGCCAATAATTCTTCAGCTTTTTTTATCTGTTTTTTTAAAAGTTTAATTCCTTTTTTGGGATCAACTGATCTTATAATGTCAGATTCTTCTTTAGATTTTGTTTTTCGAACCATAAATCCTTTTCTCCTTAAATAGGCTGATTTCGTCTAACATTTAAAGTGTATCTGAAATCCTGTAAAGCAGGATTTGTTTTATTGGGGTCTCAACATTTTGACATTCATACTTCTTTCAAAACTGTTATCACCCTTTGCATGACCTCTTTTATTTCATGATTCACTTCGCTTTTTTGTTCAAATCTTTTAGCAGCCTGGGAAACGGCTGAATAATCCATCTTAAAAAGTTCACCTATTTTAGATAAGGAAAGTGGCGTGAACCGCTTAATGAGATAGATTGCCAAAGAGCGATTCAGGTTCCCTCTTTTTTTATCAAAAATCATCCTTCTTTCAATATGTAATACTTTTGTCATTTTGGTAATAATCGTATCCACATCATATTTAGACAGAACGCGGGTAGAAGGAATTTCTCTTCTTCGACCTAGATGTTCCATCTTTTCTTTTACCCTTTCAATAAAGGTTGCATTGCCAAGAGCGATATGGCGATAGGATTCCTTGATGGGATCTTTCATATTCTGATATTGCATTACATAGTCATGATACTTTTTGATTGCTTTAAAAGTATCATGGTCTAGAAAAGATAAGGGGACGTTTCTTTTGTCATATTTATAGATTATATACTTACCTTATTGAATCGCCGCCAGCAGTTAAAAGAATTAGTCTTTTTCAATTTTCTACATCTTAATATTAATACAACAAAAGATTGATAAAACCCTTCTTTTTTTAAAAAATACTTCAAGACAAAAAATTTAAGAAAGTATAGATGGGAAGAAAAAATATTCAGAACCACATTAGTTGGCCGATAGCTGCGCTAAAGAATAATTATCAGGGGGGAATATATGTTCGGGAAAATTCTCGGTCTATCTTATGATTAGTTTATCTTCTAAAGTTACTAATTCATAAGTTTTACTATGCCAATTTGAAACTACCTCATAAGTTATAAAATGAACTCGATTACGTAAAGTAAAAGGGGTCAGGTCTCAACATTTGACATTCAAACTTCCTTCAAAGCTGTTATCATCTTTTGCATGACCTCTTTTATTTCATGATTAACTTCGCTTTTTTGCTCAAATCTTTTAGCGG
>DSEL01000061.1 GCA_011056645.1 Candidatus Atribacteria bacterium | reverse complement strand
TTATCATGCTAAATATGGGTAGATACATGGCAATGATCATCACACCAACAGTTAAAGCTATAAAGGCCATCATCAGTGGTTCAATGAGGGCAGTTAACCTCTCTACAGCCCTATCTACTTCTTCATCATAAAATTTTGCTACATTAACTAACATTTCTTCTAATTCACCACTCTCTTCCCCAACCATGATCATCTGAGTAACCATAGGTGGAAATACTCCGCTGGCGGCCAGAGGGCTTGAGATACTCTGTCCTTCTTTTATCTTTGTTTTAGCACCAAGAACAGCTGAAGATATGACTAAGTTTCCTATAGCATTGGAGGATACCTGCAATGCCTCCAAAATAGGAACTCCGCTTTTAATCAAGGTTCCGAGAATTCTGGTAAATCTGGCAATAGAACCTTTTCTATTGATTTCACCAACTATAGGGGCACTTAGTTTAATTTTATCAAAATTTAATTGACCATTCGGTGTCTTTATATAAGCCAAAAAAGCAGCAACTAAACCTGCAAGAACGATAAAAAATAGATACCAATATTTATTAAATAATTGAGTTAAAGTAATAAAAAATTGAGTAAGAGCAGGTAATTTTCCTCCATACGTTGCAAAGACTCCTACAAATTGTGGTAAAATAAAGGCTAACATAAAAACCGACATAAGAACGGCAGCACCGGCGACAAAGGAAGGATAAGACATAGCAGATTTTATTTTCTGCTTAAGAGCAAACTCTTTCTCCATTAGATCGGCAATTTTATTTAATATATCATCTAATACGCCGCCGATTTCCCCTGCTCTAACCATACTGAGATATAATTCAGAAAATACTGTAGGAAATTTTGCCATGGCATCTGCTAGGGTAGAACCGGCTTCAACATCTGCCTTAACTGCCTTAAGATTATCGGCTAATGTTTTATTCTCAACTTGCTCGGTTAAGATATCTAAGGAGTTTACCAGGGTTAAACCGGCATTGACCATAGTCGCAAATTGCCGATAGAAGATGGTGAGATCTCTGAGTTTTACGCCTTGGAAAAGTTTTATTTGTGTAGAAAAGAGAACATTTTTCCTTTTTTGGTTAACCGAAGTAATATAATAATCCATTTCTCTTAGACGGGAGACAACAGAACCTCTACTGTCCCCTTCCATGTTTCCGGTAAAGACTTTACCGGAACGGTCTCTGACTTTATAGACAAAAGTAGCCATTTAATTGATTCTCCTCGATTTATATAGTTTGCCAATTGGTTTATTCACCAATTCTCCAATTCACCAATTGACAGATAAATTAATTCACCCATTAAGCAGGGGTCGGATCTATCCAACCCGTTTTTCATTACGGGCTTGATAAATCAAGCTCGTACAATTTCTTTGAGAGCATTTATAACTTTCGGGTCGTACTTTTTTCCGGCGAGAGAAAGTAATTCGTTTACCGCTTTCTCCTTCTCATGATAACTCTCTATAGGTGCATTATAGAGGATTTTGGTATAATCTTCAACTACTGCTATAATTCGTGAGGAAAGAGGGATTTCTTCGCCCCTTAATCCGTCGGGAAAGCCGGTTCCGTCATAATTTTCATGATGATGTTTAACAATGGGAACGATATCCTTAAATAGATTGATCTGTTTTAACATATTAGCACCTGCTATGGGGTGTAAACTAATATCACTATGAATCAAATGATAATTCTCTTTTTCTTTGAAGCCAATATCTATATTTCTGCTTAGTTTAATTTTTCCCAGGTCATGCAATAGAGCAGAATAATATAAATTATTATAATCTTTTCCGCTTATTCCCAGTTTATAGCCAACCTGTGTGGCCAATCGAGCTAACCTTATGAAATGTCCTTTGGGACCAAGGGATTCATTTTCCAATGCCTGGATCAATATCTCAGTAATATGTATAAAATAATTATTTAAATCCTCTACAATATTTGTATTCCAAAGGGCAATAACTACTTGGTTAGCGAATGAGTTCAAGATTTCTTCGTCATCCTTATCGAAAAACTCTTTGTCTTTTTGATTGATGACTTCCATAACTCCCATAATATTTTCTTCTAAAACTAAGGGAATACAAATAATCGATTTAGTAGAAAAACTGGTAGCATTATCAATACTTTTTTGCCATCTTGTATCTTGAGTAACATCATTGACTATCAGAGATTCTCCTTTTTCTGCTACCCAACCGGCAATTCCCTCTCCGACCTTTACCCTATATTTTTTTATTTCCTGGCTTTTTTTACCCAGACTTACTTTGAAATATAATTCATTCTTTTCTTTATCTAAAAGCAGTATGGAAGCGGCTTCTGCTTTTACCAGAATGGCAGCATATTTTATTATTTTATTTAATAGGCCATCCAAATCGGTGGTCCTGGTTAATTCCAAAGAAATTTTATTTAAAGCATCTAATTGTAAAACTTGCCTTTTTAATTTCTCTAAATTATTTTCTTCGTTCTGATCAAGAGTTATTTCCATCCACTCCTTTCCATTCTTAAGATGAGGCGACTCGCAAAATTTCTTCAATGGTGGTTAGGCCTTCGCAAACTTTCCTTATTCCATCTTCCCTTAATTGAATCATACCTTCTTTAATAGCGGCTTCCCTCAGTTTTCCGGTAGTGACATTTCTACTAATTAAATCTCTAATGTTTTCTGTAATTATCATCAGTTCAAAAATAGCAATTCTGCCTTTATATCCGGTATCTTTACAGTAAGGGCATCCTTCACCTTTATACAAGATGATTTCCTGGCTGTTTATTCCATATTCGTTCAATATTTTGCTTATATCAGGAGTTATTTTAATTGCTTTCTTGCATTTAGGGCATATTGTTCTCACTAATCTTTGAGCGATAATTCCCACCACCGAAGAGGAAATTAGAAAGGGTTCTATTCCCATATCGATTAATCTTATTACCGAACTGGGGGCATCATTGGTATGAAGAGTACTCAGCACAATATGTCCGGTAAGAGCTGCCTGAACAGCTATTTCAGCAGTTTCTCTATCTCTGATCTCTCCGACCAGCATAATATCGGGATCTTGCCGCAGGAAACTTCTTAGTCCGGCGGCAAAATTAAGCCCGATTTTAGGTTTAGCCTGAACTTGACTGATGCCTTTTAATCTATATTCTACCGGATCCTCTATAGTCATGATCTTCTTTTCGGTGGAATTGAGTAAATTTAGAGTGGTGTATAGGGTAGTAGATTTTCCACTTCCGGTAGGACCGGTTACCAGGATAATGCCGTTAGGTTTTTTTATTAAAGATAAGAAATCAGGAAGAATATTCGAAGAAAAACCCAAAGCATCTAATTCTAATAAGATGCTTGAGGGATCCAGTATTCTTAAAACTGCACTCTCTCCGGTAACTGCCGGTAAGACCGATACTCGTATATTAATATTTCTTCCCGCGATATTCACCTGTATCCTGCCGTCTTGAGGTAACCTTTTTTCGGCAATATCCAGATCTGACATTATTTTAATTCGGGAAATTAACGATAATTGCAGTTTTTTGGGAAGAGACATTACATCATGTAATATTCCGTCTATTCGATAACGAACTTTAAGTATATCCTCACCAAAGGGCTCAATATGAATATCACTCGCACGCTCTTTAACTGCCCTTAAGATTACCAAGTTGACCAGGGCAATAACCGGAGCTTCTTCGCTTTCGGCTATGGCGGATATATCGGTTCTTTCTTTTTCTTCTTCTTTTAGTACGGTAACCTGCATATTTTCAATTTTACCGATGACTTGATCCCATTCATCAGTAACCCCGAATACTACGTCCAGGGCTTTATCGATATCCTCACCGTAGGATAGTACTGTTTCGATATCATACCCTAATCTGATCTGTAGTTCATCGTGGGCAAAAACATCTAAAGGATTTGCCATAGCTACCGTTAATTTTTTTTCATCTTTATCGATAGCAATAAGCTGATGTCTTCGTGCCATCTCTTCCGGAATTAGAACAACGATGGTGGGATCAATGGTTATATCATTTAAGTTGACATATTTTTCTCCGATTTCATCCGCCAAGGCGAGCATCATTTCGTCTTTTTTGAGTATTCCCAGGTCAATAATGATTTTCTGAAGTTCCTTACCGCCGTTCTCTCTCTGAATTTTTAAAATTTTCTCTAACTGTTCCTCGGTAATTAACTTCTTTTCGTATAATAAATCTGATAAAAAATTCCCGGTAATACTTCTATCGGTTGTCCTTTTCATTTCTATTTTATGCCTCCGTTACGTTTGCTGGTGGGGGATTAGATCATTTTTAATATTATTCCGACAAATATAGCCAATGAAGAATTGATGATCCTTTTTAAATTATACACCTTTTCTATTTTTTCCTCACTTCTCTGGTAAGGAACAAAGCTGATGATAACAAAACAAATAAAAATTATCAGGATATATTTATCATACAGGTACTGTGCCGAAAGAGTTAAAAATAAGCGATAAAATTTATCCAATAGTTGATTTTCCGGTTTGATGATGGTTAGTATTTTTGACCCTTTTAATTTCGCAGGATTATCAGGAACATTTTCTTCTCTCATGTGTAAAAGCAAAATTGGAATAAAAAATACCGAAACGATATATCCTGCTAAATATACCATCAATATATCATTATTATAAATATCTATCAAGTGTTTCAAAAAAACACTATTAAACGGTGAAACCAATAAATAACTTTCACTAAAATTAATTGTTAACACCGCAATAATGGAAATGTGTAAGGTTTGATCGAGTAATAATATTTTAATGCTCGGGCGTTTCACTTTTTTGGAATATTCCAACTTTAATTTATCAATCACCGTATGGGATATAAAGATAATTAACAGTATGATTATTACTTTGGGATCTTCCAAGTAAGGAAAAGTAAAGAGAACAGAAAATATCAATACGATTAGGGTGTGAATAAATACTCCCCATTCGGTATTGGACTTGGCTTTGAATATTTGATCAGTCTGCATCGGAAAATCTGCTATTATGTGGGCTAATAATAATCTATAAAATAGGGACATGGGCGCTACGTCTCCAATTAAAACAGAATCGGGAAAGATAGTATCGAGTATCCAGTTTTTAGTATATGGTCAAAATAACATTATTTATAAATCAGTTATCCTATTTATTTATTTGCCTGTTTAGCAGTCAGACATAATTCAACCTTAAAAATTATCTACTTTTTCTTTCATTCTTTTTTTCTTTAACTATATACTATATACGATATACTATATACTAATTTACTTTGGCCAATTGCCGATTTCTTTCTTTATTATTCCTTTTTTTATCCAGAAGGAGAGTAGTATTTTTTCTAAATTGCGTTGAAAGTAGGTTCCTATGGAATCCCTTTTAACTAATGGAGTGACTAAAATGGTTTGCAGTTTTAACCGGTTTCCTCCTAAAATATCAGTAAATATCTGGTCGCCTATTACTACGGTTTTCGCTTTAGGTGTATCTAAAATTTTAAGACCATGATTAAAGGCTATACTAAAAGGTTTAAAATATTTGGAGTGATAAGGGATATTAAGTATTTTGGCAAATTTTTCAGCCCTTTTAGAATTGGTGTTGGATACAATGCATATTTTTAATCCTATTTTTTTTGCTTCTTTGACCCAATCAATCATTTTTTGGTCAATTTCCTTCTCGCCCCAGCCTACCAAAGTGTTATCTAAGTCAATAATGATACCTTTAATGTTTTTTACCTTTTTTAACTTTGACAAATCTATATTATACACTGAATTTACATATTTTTTTGGCTTTAACATTTCAAACAATTTTTTCTCCTATGCTTTTCACCTCCCCACCTTTATTTTCCACTTACTTTCCTCTCCCCTCGGAGAGAGAGGGTTAGGGTGAGAGGGAATATGGGGAGTAGTTTTTACGAGTTAGGTTCTTGATTTGATTTTACTTACTATTATATCAATCGCTACGTCATTTAGTCCACCTTGAGGAATAACTATATCTGCATATCTCTTGGAAGGTTCAACAAACTGAAGGAACATAGGTTTTACCACATGTAAATATTGTTCGATCACCGAATCCATCGTCCTTCCTCTCTCCTTGGTATCTCTAACTAACCTTCGAATGAATCTTTCATCTTCATCGGCATCAACGTAAATTTTAATATCCAATAAGTTCCTTATTTTTTCCTCTTCTAAAACTAAAATACCTTCCAATATGATAATATCTCGGGGAAGTATTTTTTCGGTCTCTTTTTTTCGAGTATAATCCGTAAAAGAGTAGATAGGTTTTTCAATCTCTTCACTTTTTATTAATTTTTTTAGATGTTTTATCAAAAGATCACTATCAAAAGCCGAAGGATGATCAAAGTTTATTTTCTTTCTTTCTTCTATCGGAAGATGGCTTAAATCAATATAATAGGCATCTTGTTGAATTACCACCACGTTTATGCCTTTTAAGCTTTCATAGATTCTACGAGCTACTGTAGTCTTCCCCGAACCGGTCCCTCCAGCAATGCCAATGATTAGTGGTTTCATCTTTCTCTCCTTAAAAGGTAAACTTTAGTGCCTGGCACGAAAGTTTACCTTTTTTACTTTTTATTCATTAAATGCTCTTGGTAGGTTTTGGAAAATAGGTGTCTGCCGTTTTCTCCTAAAACAAAAAATAGATAATCTTCTTCTTCCGGTTCAAGGGCAGCCATAATTGAATCAAGGCCGGGATTGCAGATTGGACCGGGAGGAAGACCCTTGTAAAGATAAGTATTGTAAGGAGAATCAATTTTTAAGTCGTTTTCATTTAATTTTTCTTTCGGTTTTCCTAAAATATATTGGATAGTAGCACAGGATTGCAACTTCATACCTTGCTTTAATCGATTATGAAAAACAGTTGATACCATATTTTTTTCATCGCTAAATTTGGCTTCCTTTTCGATAATTGAAGCTAAAATAACGATTTCATTCAAAGAAAACCCTAATTCTTCCGCTTTAGCGGTAAATTTTTTTTCTATACTTATTTGGTTAAAATTAGCCAACATAGTGTTAAGCAGCTTTTGTGCTCCATAATTTTTAGGCACTTCGTAGGTGTCAGGGAATAAATACCCTTCCGTATTTTTTTCACCATATTTAACTAATTTTACAAAGGCTTCCTTTTCGGCAACTCCTTTTTTTTCTAGTAATTCGGCAATTTGAATGTAGGTATAACCTTCCGGAATGGTTATTTTGTAGGTAATTACTTCTCCCTTTACTAATTTATCCAGGATTTGGAACATATTCATGGAGGGACTGAGGTAGTATTCGCCATATTTTAATTGGTCTTCTAACTTCAATAATTTGGTTAAAATTCTGATTACGACATTATTTTTTCTAATGATGTCATTCTTTTCCAATACATCCACAATCTCTCTGGCGTTAGTACCGGAAGGAATATTCACTACTTTTTGAACGGTAGAATTTTCTTCTAAAGGGATATATACAGCGGTAATAAATAAGATAGCAATTAAAATAAGCGAACAAAATATCAAAAACAATTTATGAATAAAATTCATCTTTGTATCTCTTTGTTCATCATCTTCCTATCTAAAAAAGATTGAAGAATGATCACTGCTGACATTTTATCGATAACCTTTTTTCTTTTTTTTCTGCTTCGGTTATTTTCAATTAAAAATTTTTCCGCTTTACTGGTGCTTAATCTTTCATCTTCCAATTCTACGGGTAATTGAAAAGACGATTTTAATATTTCTGCAAAAGATATGGCTTTCTGGGCTTGTCTTCCCAGGGAACCATTCATATTTTTAGGTAAACCTAAAATTATTTTTGTTACCTTATATTGGTCAATAATTTCTTTTATGCTCTTTAAATCTTCGATGGGAGAAATTGAATTAATGGTCGGTAGTCCTTGAGCAGTAATTCCCAACTCGTCACTTACAGAAATTCCGATTCTTTTTTCGCCTAAATCTATTCCTAAAATTCGCAAAATTCCAGACCTCTTGTAAAATTGGTTCATTGGAGAATGGGTAAATTGAATACTTTTTCTAATGCTTGGCCCAATTTATCTACTTTCGAGCCACCCGCTTGAGCCATGGTTTTCTTGCCTCCGCCTTTTCCACCAACCATAGGAGCAAGTGCTTTAATAATATCTCCGGCGTTATAACCTTTTTGGACTAAATCATCACTGACCATAGCGAGTAAGGCAACTTTATCCCGGTCTAATTCTGTACCCAATACAATAATACCGCTTTTGATTTTCTCTTTAATTAGATCTCCCCAATTTCTTAATTCATGATCGTCTTCTGCTTCAACTTTAAGTGATATAACATTTACTCCTTTGATCTCCTTCTTTTTAAATAACAACTGATCAACTTCATAATGGGTTAACTTATTACGCATCGTTTTTATTTTCTTTTTCATTTGATTAGTATCGTCAATTATTTGATTAATCTTTACCGGTATTTCAGAAGGTATAGTCTGCAATTTTTCTGAAACTTCTTTGATAATACTTTCTTTTTCTTCGATATATTCTAAAGCTTTAAAACCGGTTACTGCTTCTATCCTTCTTAAGCCACTTCCTATGCCCTCTTCACTCAATATTTTAAATATACCGATATGGGAAGTAGAATTGAGATGAGTCCCTCCGCATAATTCCAGACTGAATTCTCCGATTTTTATCACTCTTACCTCTTCGCCATATTTTTCACCAAAGAGAGCTATTGCCCCCATTTCTTTTGCCTTATCAAAAGTACTAATTTTGGTCTCTACCTCTAAGGCATCCAGAATTTTTTCGTTGACTAAATTTTCTATCTTTTCTAACTCTTCCCTGGTTAAAGGGGCAAAATGGTTAAAATCGAAACGCAGATGATTACTATTTACTGCTGATCCGGATTGTTTTACGTGCTCCCCCAATACTTCCCTAAGCACGCCATGCAGAAGATGGGTTGCAGTATGATTTCGAGCAATTGCTTTTCTTTGTAAAGAATCTACCCTGGCGAGCACTTCCTCTCCAACTTTTATTTCACCTTGCTTTATTTCAGCAAAGTGAACAATTAAGCCATCGGCAGTGACTTGGGTATCTATTATTTCTGCAACTAAATTATTTTTAGAGGCATAAGTAATAAAACCTTTATCACCGATCTGACCACCTTTTTCAGCATAAAATGGGGTCTTCTCTAAAAATATTTTACAGTTATCTCCCGTACTGGCTTTATCTACCAATTTATCTTCCTTGCTAATAGCTATTACCTTGCTTTTCACTTCAATAGCATCATAGCCTACAAATTCTGTTTCTCCTCTTTCTTGTAAAATATCCTGGTACAATTTCTGATTATTTTTATCATCTTCGGCACTCGTTTTTGTTTTCACCCAAGATTCTCTGGATCTTTCCTTTTGAATATTCATTTCGCGTTTAAAATTGTCTTCTTCAATCCCGAAACCATCTTCCTCTAAGATATCTTTGGTTAGTTCTAAGGGAAATCCATAGGTATCGTAAAGCTTGAATGCTTCTTTTCCACTCAGCTTATCCTTGTTTTCCGCTTTTAATTCTTCTTTTAAATTATCCAATATCTGTATTCCAATATTTAAAGTCTCCTGGAATCTCTTTTCTTCGGCAAGAATAACCTGACAAATACGATTTTCTTCCAGGTAAACTTCCGGGTATACTTCTTTCATTAAGCCTATTACAATCGGAGCTACTTCGTATAAAAATGGCTGATGATAGTTGAGCACCTTTCCAAATCGAAATGCTCTTCTTAATAGCATTCGGAGAACATAACCCCTACCTTCATTGGAAGGTATTATTCCATCAGAGATCATAAAGACCAACGCTCTTGTATGATCAGCAATTACCTTTAGAGCCAAGTCGTTTTTTCGGTCTTCTTTATATTTTAACCCTGCATTTTGGGCTACAAATTCTATAATAGGCAAAAATAGATCTGTATCAAAGTCGGTATCAGCTTTTTGTAAAACAGAGGCAATTCTTTCTAATCCTAAACCGGTGTCAATATTTTTTTGGGGCAATGGGGTTAGCGAACCGTCTTCTTCGCGGTTGTATTGCATAAATACCAAATTCCATAATTCCAAATATCGGTCATCAACACCTACCCCTCCGCCTTCTTTTGATGCTTTCTCTTCTCCCAAATCTATATATATTTCTGAACAAGGCCCACAAGGTCCGGTTGGTCCTACTTTCCAAAAATTATCTTTTTCTCCCAATCTGGTAATTTTTTTTTCGGGAAGCCCTACAAGATTATGCCAGATATCATATGATTCATCATCATCTTTGAAAATGGAAACCCATAATTTTTTTTCCGGAAAACCGATCACTTCCGTAAAAAATTCCCAGGCCCATTTAATGGCGCCTTCCTTGAAATAATCACCAAAAGAAAAATTTCCTAACATTTCGAAAAAAGTATGATGCCGAGCGGTCTTTCCTACATTCTCAATATCATTTGTTCGAATACATTTCTGGCTGGAGACAGCCCGTTTTAAAGATGATTTAACCTGACCTAAAAATATTGGTTTGAAAGGAACCATTCCGGCAATAGTAAGTAAAATAGTAGGATCAGAAGGTACCAGAGAGGCACTACGAGTTATTTTATGCCCTTTACTTTCGAAAAATCTCAAATATTTTTCTCTGATTTCATTACTAGTCATGTATTTCACTTTTACCATTACTCCTTCCGATAGTCCTTATTATTTTTGTAATTTTCTAAGCGGAACGGGTTCGTAAATCGAACTCCTATATCTATTACATTTTAATAATGATAAGCTTTACGATAGATTTCTTGTAGGGGCTGCTGAATTTATTCGATGCGAAACGGTATTATTCTTCTATCCTGCTACTCTCAGCACTTCTTCAATGGTGGTAATCCCCTGCAATACTTTTTTCAATCCACTTTCTTTAAGCGTTTTCATCCCTTTTTTAATAGCAGCTTCCTTGATAATATTACTTGAGGCTTTTGATATGATTAATTCCCTAATATCCTCATCCAAGGCAATAAGTTCATAGATGGAAGTTCTTCCATAATATCCGGTATTTTTACACAAAGGACAACCTGCTCCTCTATGGAGCTTAACCGGGTGGCTATCCTCGTTCGAATTGTCTGTTAGATTAAGTGCTTTTAAAACATCTTTTCCGGGCTCATACTCTTCCTTACATTGTTCACATATAACTCTAACCAATCTTTGTGCTATTACCGCAATCACCGAAGAGGAAATTAAAAAGGTTTCAACATTCATATCTATCAATCTATTTATGGCGCTAGCGGCATCATTGGTGTGAAGAGTACTTAAAACTAAATGTCCGGTTAAAGCAGCCTGTACGGCAATTTGAGCTGTTTCACCATCCCTTATTTCTCCAACCATAATTATATCCGGATCCTGTCTTAATATTGAGCGAAGCGTATTGGCAAAAGTTAAATTTATTTTTGGTTTTACCTGGATTTGATTTATACGATTTAACTTATATTCCACCGGGTCTTCCACAGTAATAATATTTTTATCATTAGAATTTACTTCGTTTAAAGCAGCATATAAAGTCGTAGTTTTTCCGCTTCCGGTAGGTCCGGTTAATAAAATTATGCCATAGGATCTGGCTATTATCGATCGAAATTCTTCTAATTGCTCGGTGAGAAATCCTAACTGTTCTAATTTTATCAATCCCTTACTTTTATCCAACAATCTCAAAACAACTTTTTCTCCAAATACGGTAGGAATGCTGGAAACCCTTAAGTCAACCTCCCTGCTTCCGAAGGTTACCTGGAATCGTCCATCCTGGGGAAGGCGTCTTTCAGCAATATCCATCTTGGCTAATATTTTTATTCGGGATATAATAGCGGATTTTATACTATTGGGTAAGGTTCTAATATCATGAAGCATTCCATCAATACGAAAACGAATTAAAAGCCCTTTTTCATTTGGTTCAATATGTATATCGCTTGCTCTATCTTTAACACCTTGTACGATTAACATATTTACCAGTTGTATAATTGGAGCTTCTCTGCTTATCGCTTCTAATTTTTTAGAATCTTCCTCTATCTCTTCCTCTCTAAAGATTACTTCAGTTCCCAGTCTTTCGATGATATCGTCATATTCACCCAATTGATAGTAACTGGTGATAGCGCTTAGAATATCTTCTTCTGGTGCCATCAATGATTTAACCTTTTTAACCTTGGTGTGGTCTCTGATAAAATCTATAGCATAGACATCTAGGGGGTTAGCCATGGCGATAACCAATTCACCGTTGTTTTTACTGAGTGGAATTAATTTTAAGCGTAAGGCTGTCTTTTCGGGTATTAGAGAGATCACTTCCGGGTCTATTACATAGTTCGATAGGTCTACTAATTCTGTCTCGTAAATATATTGTAAGACCTCATAAAGTTCTTCTTTGGATATCACTCCAATTTCAACAAATATTTCACCTAACCGCTTCTCATTACCATTTTTCTGCATTTCAAGGGCTTCTTTTAATTGACCATGAGTAATTAATCCCTTATCAATTAAAAGTTCGCCTATTCTTTTATTGGTAAAAGCTTTTTTTGGCATTTCCATTTATCTAACTCCCGTACTGCTTATTAGTTTTTATCCTGAATCTCGCAAAAAGAACAGAAAATGAGAATCAGAATAAATTCGTACTGAGTATTTAGTGGCTTTCAATTTATCTAAAAACTATAAATTAAAAACCAAGAATTTATACTAACAATTATTCATTCTCGATTATTTTATTTCTTTGGAAACAGGTCCCCAAATAAATCCTTAAATAATATTTTATCTACACTCTGTTTTTTATTATATTCCTTAATAAATCTTTTCTGCTCTTCTTTTTCAGCTCTTCTAATGCTTAAACTTATCTTTTTCCTTCTGCTATCTAACTTTATCACCAAAGCTGTCACTACTTCTCCCACCGAAAGAGCACTTTTTGGATTATCTATTTTATTATGGGATATTTCCGATAAGGGGACTAAACCATCAATATTGTCTTCCAGATTAATAAAGGCTCCAAAATCGGTAAGATTTACTACCTTCCCCTCTACTATTGCTCCTACTGCATATTTATTTTTAATCTCTAACCAGGGGTCAGGTAATAATCTTTTTTGACTTAAAGTAAGTTGTGATTTTTCTTTATCTATTTTGATTACCTTAAACTCGTATTCCTTATCTTTTTTTAGTTTCTCACTCGGATGTTTAATTCTCTCCCAATCTATCTCTGATACCGGTACAAATCCTTCTATTCCCTGATCTAATTTAATAAATGCCCCAAAATCTCTTAATCTTATTACTTTGCCTTTCACCACAGAATCTATTTTATAGAATTTATCTATATTTTCCCAGGGGTTAGGTAAAGTTTGTTTTCTGCTTAAAAATAACAAGTGGGCACCCTCGTCAATTCTAATAACTTTCAAGGGAAGCAACATATATTTTTTAAGTACTGAAGAAGGCCTTTCAATAAATTCCCAATCAATTTCAGATAAATGAATAACGCCAGATACTCCTGCTTCCAACTCTACGTTAGCTCCATAAGAAGTAACCTGGGTGATTTTCCCTTCTACTACTGAACCAACAGGATATTTTTTCTTTACTTCATCCCAAGGATTTGGCAATAATTGCTTTAAGCCTAAAGATATTTTCCTTTTCTCAGGATCGATTTCTAAAATTCTTAATTTTAAAACCTCTCCTTCGCTAATCAATTCTGAAGGATTCTTTACGTATGCCCAGGCCATTTCTGAAATATGCAACAATCCATTCAAGCCTTCTTCTATTTCAATGAAAGCACCAAAATCTATTATTTTTATTACTTTTCCTTCTATTTCGTCACCGATAGAATATCTCTTTTCAATATTCTCCCAGGGATCCGGGGAAAATTGTTTTATGCTCAGGGATATTTTTTTATTTTCTTTATTGTACTCAATAATTTTTACTCTTATTTTATCCCCTACTTTGAGCAAAATAGTAGCATCTTTCATATCACGCCAGGTAATTTCTGAAATATGAAGCAATCCCTCGACTCCACCTATATCAACAAATGCCCCAAATTTGGTAATATTGGTCACAATTCCTTCTTTTTCTTGCCCTACTTCCAAATTAGCCAGAGTTTTTTTATGCATTACTTTTCGTTCTTTTTCTACAACCAAACGATGGGAAAGAATAACTTTATTCTCATTTTTATCCAGTTTTATTATGATAAAATCTAATTTTTTTCCAATATATTTATCTAAATCTTCATCTTTTATAAATTTGGATTCAATCTGCGATTTGGGTACAAATCCTTTTAATCCTATATTAACAATCAAGCCATTTTCATTTTTTTCAATTACCTCTGCATTTATATTCTCCTTCTTTCTATATGTTTCATTGAGCTTTTCCCATAATTGAAAATATTTTGCCCTTTCTTTTGATAAGGTAATACTTCCGTTTTTTCCGTCAACATCAACCACATATAAATAAACTTCATCACCAATCTCTAAAGTATGGGTGATGGTTTCTTCTTTTTCAGAAAAGAGTGATTTTTCGTTTTTGGGCAGGTGACCGTCTATCTTATATTGCATATCTACCAGATATCCGTCTTCATCAACTTTTATTACCTGACCTTTAATTATATCTCCTCTTTTTATTTTTTTAAACTTTTCTAAAGATTTATTGATCATGTCATTCATTTCTTCTTTAGAATTTTGTTCGGTTTCTTCTACTTCACTTTTTTTGTTTAACTCCATAGTACTTACTTCCTTCCTTTTCATGTATAGCATTTAGCGTATAGCGTTATATTATAATATCGAGTATTAAGTATCCAGTAAAAATTTCTGGTTTCTGACTCCTGATTTCTATTTTCTTTACTATATATTAGATACTATAGACTATATAC
>DSEL01000060.1 GCA_011056645.1 Candidatus Atribacteria bacterium | reverse complement strand
CATCTATAGTACTACAGACCCTGCTATCTGTCAAAAAAAGTTATAATTAAAAAGGACTTCTGGTAAGAGCATTTTTTAATACTTCGTCTAAATTATTTACCATAATAAATTTTAATCTTTTTTTAATATCATTAGGCAAATCTTCTAAATTCTTAAAATTATCTTTAGGTATAATAATGGTTTTTATACCCGATTGATAAGCGGCAAGTATCTTTTCTTTTAGACCACCTACCGGTAATACTTTTCCACGCAGAGTAATTTCACCTGTCATAGCTACATCTTTTCGAATTGGGATGTCGGTAAGTGAGGAAACCAAAGAAGTAGCCATAGTTATACCGGCGGATGGGCCATCTTTGGGAACCGCCCCTTCCGGAATATGAACATGAATATCACAATTCTCGTAAAATTTATTATCTAATTTTAATATTTTTGCCCGAGAACGAGCATAGGTTAAGGCTGCCTTACCCGATTCTTGCATAATATCACCTAACTGTCCGGTTAAGGTTAATTTACCTTTTCCGGGCATGACTATGGTTTCCACTGATAATACTTCTCCACCGATCTCAGTCCAGGCTAAACCTGTGGCTAAACCAACAGCGTCTTCTTTTCCGATTTTATCAATTTTAAATTTAGGTACTCCCAAATAATTTTCCAGATTTTTTAAGGTAATTTTAACTCTATTATTTTTATTCTTTTTAAAATAAATTAATTTCAAAGCAACTTTTCTGCATATTGATGAAATCTCTTTTTCTAAGCTTCTTACTCCCGCCTCATGAGTATATTCCTGAATCATTTTTTTCATAGCTTTTTCAGATATTTCTATATCATCTTTCTTGAATCCATGATTATTCAATCGCTTGGGCAGTAAAAAAAATTGCGCTATCTGTAATTTTTCATATTCGGTATACCCGGGAATATTAATTATTTCCATTCTGTCCCTTAGGGAATAAGGTATTTCATCTTCATTATTAGCAGTCGTGATAAACATGACTTCTGAAAGATCAAAGGGGACTTCTAAATAATGATCTCTAAAAGAATTGTTTTGCTCAGGATCTAATACTTCTAAAAGTGCTGAAGAAGGGTCTCCCCTAAAATCCACTCCCATTTTGTCAATTTCATCCAATAAAAAAACCGGATTTTTAGATTTTACGTTAACTATCCCTTGAATAATTCTTCCCGGCATAGAACCTATATAAGTTTTTCGGTGTCCACGTATGTCTGCTTCATCCCTTATACCTCCCAGAGATGCTCTTACAAATTTTCTACCCATTGCCCGAGCGATTGATTTTGCCAAGGATGTCTTTCCTACTCCTGGAGGTCCGATTAAACATAGTATGGTCCCTAACTGTTCGTTGCTCATTTTTTTTACTGCCAGGTACTCTAAGATTCTTTCTTTAATATCTAATAAACCATAATGGTCTTCATCTAAAACTTTTTTTACTAATTTTATATCTAATTTATCTTGGGTAGTGTCATTCCAAGGGAGGGATATGATCCATTCTAAATAGTTGATTATGACTCCACTCTCGGCAGATAAAAAGGGCATTTTTACCAATCGGTTAGCTTCTTTAATGCACTTCTCTTCCACTTCTTGCTCAAGTTTTAGAGAAAATATTTTTTCCTTGAATTCATCTGCTTCCGAAGCGTTTTCTTCATTGTCTCCTAATTCCTTTTGTATTTCTTTTAACTGCTCCTTCAAATAATAGTCTTTTTGGTAATTTTCTAAATTTATTTCCACTCTTTCTTGTATCTTTTTTTCTAATTCCAAAATACTGATCTCTTTTTTCAAAAGAACAATTATTTTCTCCAGTCTTTCTAAAGGATTAGTTATTTCCAACAGATTCTGTTTATCTTTTACCTTTAAAACTAAATTTGAAGCAATTACATCGGCTAATTTATCCGGTTTTTCAATATTCTTTATAGATAGCATCATTTCAGAAGGTAATTTATTATTAAATTTAAAATATTGTTCAAACCTATTGATAGCCAATCTCATCAAGGCTTCAATTTTTAGATTTTTGCCGTTCTTTACTTTAATTTTTTCTACTTCTACTTTAAAATAATTATTAAATCGTTTTGTATTTTTAATTTTTGCTCTACTAAGACCTTCTACTAATATCTTTATGGTATCATCCGGAAGTTTATAAATTTGTATGATCTTGGCAATTGTACCGATAGAATATACATCTTCTGCTTTCGGTTTTTCTACCTCCGAATCTACCTGAGCTGTAATAAATATCATGCTTTTTGAATTGATTGCTTCTTCTAAAGCATTAATGGATTGCTCTCTCCCTACAAAAAGAGGAATAATCATATTGGGAAAAACAACTAATTCTCTTAAGGGCAATAAAGGTAATATATTTTTTTCCAAGCTTTTAATATTTTTACTATTCATTTAGAATATTTAATCTCCCTTTTTTCTCGTATCTCCTATATCATATAGAAATTTAATCTCCGAAATGGAGTAAGTTTATACTCCTTACTTCTATCTTTTTTTTCTTCATTAGATACTATATGCTAAATACTATCTATATACATTGATCAGGCTGTTTCTTTCTTCAACCCTTTTTCAAATCTTTCTATTTCGGGCATCTGTTTCTTTTTCACTACTTCTTCGGTAATGGTGCATTTTTCAATATTTTTTTCTGAAGGTATCTGGTACATGATATCTAATATTGAATCTTCCATAATTGAACGTAAACCCCTTGCGCCTATTTTTCTTTTTATACTTGCTTCCACAATAGCTTCTAAAGCTTCAGGAGTAATGTTAAGTGCCACTCCTTCTAATTCAAAGATCTTTTTATATTGCTTTACTATGGCATTTTTCGGCTGGGTCAATATTTTTATTAATGCATTTTTATCCAAGGTTTCTAAAGTAGACATAATATGTAATCTCCCTACTAATTCGGGAATTAATCCATATTTTATCAAATCTTCCGGTAAAACATTTTCCATTAACTTATAATTTTTTTCTTCGCTATGTTTACTTTTTATTTCTGCCTTGAAGCCAATATTATTTTTCCCTATGCGGTAATTTACTATATTTTCTAATCCTTCAAATGTTCCCCCACAAATAAACAATATTTCCTTGGTATCTATCTGAATATTCTTTTCTTGTGGGTGTTTTCTTCCGCCGTAAGGTGGTACGCTGGCTACTGTTCCTTCTATAATTTTTAAAAGAGCTTGTTGAACTCCTTCCCCCGAGACATCTCGAGTTATAGATGGATTCTCTGACTTACGTGCTATTTTGTCAATCTCATCTATATAGATGATCCCCTTTTGAGCTAAATTTACATCATTATTGGCAACTCTCAGTAAATTTAATAGAATATTTTCTACATCATCACCTACATATCCTGCTTCTGTTAAAGTGGTAGCATCGGCAATAACAAAGGGAACATTTAATTTTTTAGCTAAAGTCTTGGCTAACAGGGTCTTCCCACATCCGGTAGGACCTATTAGCAGAATGTTGCTTTTTTCTAATTCAACTTCTTCCTTAACCTGTTCTGTTTTTTTCCCCTCTTTGTTTAATCTATCATTATTATTACTTTCAATTCTTTTGTAATGATTGTATACCGCAACTGAGAGTATTTTTTTGGGTTTTTCTTGCTCTATTATATATTCATCTAAAAAATTTTTAATTTCTTTAGGAGAGGGGATATTTTTTAAATCAAACGGCCGGTCTTCATTCTTTCTTCTCTCTAATATAATGTCATTACACACTTTAATACATTCATCACATATGCAAACACCCGGACCGGCAACTATTTTATAAACTTCATCCTGACTTTTGCCACAAAAAGAACAATTCACTATTGTTCACCTCTCTTGTCATTTTAATATCATATCCAGTATCCAGCATCAAGTTAAGAAAATCAAAATTTAACATTCAAGGCTATCTTCATTTTTCTTTCTTTTCTTTACTATATACTATATGCTTAATACTTGATACTATCTTATTTCTTCTCGGCTTTTAATTACCTCATCCACCAATCCATATTCCTTAGATTCTTGAGCGGTCATATAAAAATCTCTATCCGTATCCTTCTCAATTTTTTCAAGTTTTTGGCCGGTATGATAAGTTAATATTTTATTGATCGTATCTTTAATTCTTTTAAGTTCTCGAGTTTGTATCTCTATATCGGTAACTTGCCCTTGTGCTCCTCCCAGAGGTTGATGCACCATAATCCTTGAATTAGGCAAAGCAAATCTCTTTCCTTTCGTTCCTGATGCTAAAATCAAAGCTGCACCGCTAGCCGCCATACCTATACAGGTAGTGGAAACATCAGATTTAATATATTGGATAGTGTCATATATAGCAATAGTAGAACTTACAGAACCACCAGGACTGTTAATGTAGATATATATATCTTTTTCGGGATCGGTTGCGGTTAAAAATAATAATTGAGCGATGATAAGATTAGCCATAGAATCATCTATTTCTGTTCCCAAAAATATTATCCTATCTTTTAGTAAACGAGAATAAATATCGTAAGATCTCTCCCCTCGGGGAGTTTGTTCAACTACAATAGGAACTAAGGTCATTTTGGTTCCGCCTCCTTTTTCAAATTAACTTTTTTATTTAAGAAATCAATTATTTTCTCTCTACTGATACTGTCTTCCAAACTATCCAGGTTATTATTTTTTTTCAAAGTAGCTTCTACTTTCAAGGGATCTTGTTTCATCTCTTTGGCAATTGCTTCAATTTTTTCTTTTACTTCTTTCTCACTAACCTGGATATTCTCTACTTGACGAATTTTATCTAACACTAATTCTTGTTTTATTCTTTTTTCAGCCACAATTTCGTACTCTTTTTTGACTTTTTCTTCGTCAGCCTTAATACTTTTATAATAATCCTGTAGAGATAATTTTTTAGATTTTAAATCATTCTCTAAAGATTTCATCATATATTCTACTTCTCTTTCGATAAGTATTTTTGGTACTGTTACTTCACTGCTATCAGTAACTTTTTCTAATAATTTACTTTCATAGGTATTTTTATTCAGCATTTCTATCTGTTTTTTTAACTTTTCTTTAATATCTTTCTTAAAATCATCTATGCTTTCATATTTACCCACTGTTTTGACAAACTCTAAATTTAGTTCAGGCAGTTCTCTTTCTTTTATTTCATTAATTTTGACTTTATAGGTAATTTCTTTACCGGCTATTTTTTTATCTTTAACATCCTGAGGAATCATAATCTTTATCTCTTTTTCATCTCCCGGTGAACAGCCAATGAGTGCCTTATTAAATTCGGGTGGAGTATTTGCCCCTATTTGGATCATTTGTTTTTCAACCTTACTTCCTTCTACCATTTTTCCTTCAATGGTTCCTAAGGAATCAACTACCAGGAAATCGCCTTCTTTTACCTTGCGGTCTTTAACTATCTTCAATTTAGCGAAATTTTCTTGAATTCTTTTTATTTCATTATTTACATCAGTATTGTTTATTTTTATATCTTCTTTCTGAATGCTAATTTTATCAAAAGAACCTAATTTTACCTCCGGTCTTATTTGAACAGTTGCTTCAAAAATTAATGGCTTATCTGCTTCTATTTGTATTACTTTAATTTCAGGCTGATTGATAGGCTGGATATTATTTTTATTGACGGCTTCAAGATAGGATTTCGGAATTAATTTTTCGGCAGTTTTATCATAAAAATATTCCTTTCCCAAATGCAAGTCCAGAATATTTTTAGGAATTCTGCCCTTTCGGAATCCGGGTATCTTTATTTGATAAGATACATCATTATAGGCTTTTTCTAAATTGCTGTTTACTTCCAATTTATCCGTTTCAATCTTGAGTTTCAATTCATTTTCTTTTTGCTTTTTTATTTCTACTTTTACCATGACTTTAGAACCTCCGTTACTATAACCACTCCTTTATTCTATAATTGCAACAAAGCCGCAAATAATTTTGCGGCTGTTTTTACCAACACTAACTAAATTGTATAAATTAATATATTAAAATAAGAACATTCTTCTACCATTTTTATGGTGCGAAGGGCGGGAGTCGAACCCGCATGGAGTTACCCACTGGATCCTAAATCCAGCGTGTCTACCAGTTCCACCACCCTCGCAATTTCTGGTGGGCCGTACAGGACTCGAACCTGTGACACCCGGATTAAAAGTCAGGTGCTCTACCAACTGAGCTAACGGCCCACAAATTTAAAATATTAATTTCTCATCTATCATACACTATTTTTTAGTAAAAAACCACTTTTATAATTGGCGCGCTCGGAGGGACTCGAACCCCCAACCATCGGATCCGAAGTCCGCAGCTCTATCCAATTGGGCTACGAGCGCAACTTTGTGTATTGGGGTGAGCGAGGGGATTTGAACCCCCGACCTCTGGAGCCACAATCCAGGGCTCTAACCAGTCTGAGCTACGCCCACCATATCTTATTTGATAATGGCGCGCCTGGAGGGAATCGAACCCCCAACCTACGGATTAGAAGTCCGTTGCTCTATCCTATTGAGCCACAGGCGCGGAATATTTCATTGGAGCGGGAAACGGGTCTCGAACCCGCGACAACCAGCTTGGAAGGCTAGTGCTCTACCAACTGAGCTATTCCTGCAAAGTCGGGGCGAGAGGATTTGAACCTCCGACCCCCTGCTCCCAAAGCAGGTGCGCTGCCAAACTGCGCTACGCCCCGAAACAAAAGTTATTATATAAGAAAAAAAACTATAAGTCAATTATAAAATGATAAAAATTCGCCAATTGACCAATGCACCAATGCACCAATTAAATTAGTCGTTAGTGAATAGTGAATAGTCGTTAGTATTAAATTCAAGATACAACATAATATAATCAACCAATTCACCAATGTACCAATTAGAGAGAAAATAAGAAAGTATACAGTAACTAGTATCTAGTATATAGTTAAGAAAGAAAAGGAAAGAGAGAATAAGATAGTATCAATTATAGAGTAAAGAGAAGATAACTGGAAGAATGCGCTAATGCACCAATGCTCCAATTACAGAAATACTAAGAAAAGATGGTATAGGGTAAAGAAAGAAAAGGAAAGAGAGGAGAAGACAGTATCGAGACACTGGAAACTATTAAATTATATTCTTTGCTGAACGATTAATTCATTTATTATATTTACCATTTTTCTCATAGCTTTACCCCTATGGCTTATCTGATTCTTTACCTTCTCTCCTAATTCAGCAAAGGTTTTGCCATATTCCGGAACCAAAAAAATAGGATCATAACCAAATCCATGCTCACCTTTAGGCTTAAAATCGATACTCCCCTTACATTCTTCCTTTACCTCAAACACTTTACCATTCGGAAAGACAAGTGTTGCTGCACAAACAAATTTTGCCTTTCTTTCTTTTGGGGGCACTTTTTCAAGTAATGTAAGCACCTTACTTATCCGTTCATCATCACTCTTTCCCCATCTTGCAGAATATATCCCTGGTTTTCCTTTTAAGTACTCTATTTCCAATCCCGAATCATCTGCCATACATATTTTACCGGTATACTCCGAAATTATCCTTGCTTTTTTAAAAGCATTTTCTTGATATGTTTTGCCGTCTTCTACAATTTTTGGATGAGAGGGAAAATCTTTCATATCTAATATTTTTATTTTAGGGTTGTTTAAAATATCTTTTATTTCTTTTATTTTGCCTGAATTATTAGTTGCAATAAGTATCTCTAACATAATTTTCCCAAGATCTTTTTTTCTTCTTCAATGATCTGTTTTATTCCTGTTTCTGCTAATTCAATCAATTCTCCTAAATTTCTTTTTGAAAAAGGCTTACCCTCAGCTGTTCCTTGAATTTCTATTACCTCGCCTTTTTCAGTCATTACCATGTTTAGATCGACCTGCGCATGAGAATCTTCTTCAAAATTTAAATCCAGTAACATTTCTCCATCAACTATACCCGCGCTAATGGCACCGATATAATCTTTTATGGGCATATCCTCTAATTGTCCTTCTGCCCTCAGATAAGTTAAGGCATCATATAGAGCAATAAAAGAACCGATAATAGCTGAGGTTCTGGTTCCACCATCTGCTTGAACGACATCGCAATCTATCCAAATGGTTCGTTCTCCTAATTGCATTGAATCTACTACCGATCTTAAAGATCTGCCAATCAATCTTTGTATTTCAGAAGATCTGGCACTTATTTTACCTTTAACTGAATCCCGAATATTTCTAATTTGATTTGCCCGAGGTATCATAGAGTATTCAGCTGAGATCCAGCCGCTTTTTTTCCCTCTTAAAAATAAAGGCACTTTGTCTTCAACCGAAGCAGTGCATATTATTTTAGTAGCACCCATTTCCATTAAGGTAGATCCTTCTGCATATTTTATGTAATTCCTGGTAATCTTCATCGGTCGTATTTCGTTGTATTTACGATTGTTCGATCTAAACATTTCCCCTCCAATTTTTTTTAGCGTATAGCCTACAGCGTATAGTAAGTATAGTATCGCGTATAAAATACAGTAATTAGTAATCAGTAATGAGTAATAATATTATCTGCTATTTAATAATTTACGAGATATAAACCTTTACTTCTCTTATTTGTCTTCTGAATTCTATTTTCCTAAATATTTGACCAGGTAACAAACTAACCAATTTTCTACGCTCTACGCTAAACGCTGTACGCTAATTTTTTATCTTTTTCTGGTTAATAAATAATCGGCTATATTTTTTAACGTTTCCGCTTTGTTTTCAAATATATCTAAAGCATCTTTTGCTTCCTTGATCAATCTCTCGGATTCGCTTTTAGATTCTTTTAATCCGAATTTATTAGCGTAAGTTGGTTTTCCTATATCTCTTTGGTCTTGCATTATATCGAGCATATCATCAATTATTTGGAAAGCCAATCCTATATTTTCACCATATTTAGTTAAAGCTTTAAGTTCATTTTGTTTCGCCCCAGATAATATTGCTCCTGCTCTAATAGAAAGACAGATTAAGGCAGCAGTTTTTTTCATGTAGAGATTAATCAAATCATCTTTTTTAATATTCTCGTCTTTTAAGTTTATATCCTCTACCTGTCCTCCTAACATATTTTCAGTTCCAATACAAAAACATATTTCTTTTATCAATTTTAGAACGGCTTGCTTTTTTATTTCTTTTACTTCGGAGTTTTTAATCACCAAATCAAATCCAGAAACTAAAAGAGCGTCCCCTGCCAATAAGGCAATAGCTTCACCAAATACTTTGTGATTGCTTGGTTTTCCCCTTCGAAAGTCATCATTATCGATAGAAGGGAGATCATCATGGATTAATGAAAAAGTATGAATTAGTTCAAGCCCACAAGCCGCCTTAATTACTTTTTTACTATCATTCCCTAATAGTTCAGCGGCAGCCAAAGTTAAAATTGGCCTAATTCTCTTTCCTCCGCTGAAAACACTGTAACGCATAGCTTTGTGAATAATTGAAGTCGGTTCTTCTTCTGTCGGTAAATATTTATCTAAAGCCTCGTCTATGACATTTTTTTTATTTTCCAGATATTTTTCAAAATTCATTAATGGTGTCTTCTCCTTCTTTTTCAGAAAAAGGTTTTATTGCGTAATCCTCTTCACTCTTAATTACCAGTTGCTCTATTTTCTTTT